>JBOGHY010000072.1:0-12083 GCA_050742375.1 Acidimicrobiales bacterium
CCCCCACCTGGACCGAGGCCGCCCGTCGTCCTTCCCGGCGGCCGGGGGAGCCCGACAACGTCTGGCGGACCACGCCCTCGCCGGTCCCCTCAGCCGAGGGCTATCGGATCGTGTGGGTGCACTCCACGCTCGAAGCTGCGCTCGACGCCGACTCGCGCCAGTCGAGGATCCAGCGGGCGGTTGCTCGCCTCGCCGATCTCGCTGCCCGGGTGTCCTCGCCCAAGTCGCGTTGGCACACCCGGGCCGCCGTCGAGGCAGCCGCTCAGCGGGAGCTGGCGTCGTCGAATGCCTCGCGCTGGGTGAGCGTCGAAGTCGAAGAGCATGAGGAGGAGTCCTTCTCCCAGGAGCGCCGGGGGCGACCGGGCGAGACGACCCGCTACCGCAGGGCCACCCGGACCCGCTTCTCGCTCCACTGGAAGGTCGATACGGACCTCGTGGCCTACGACGCCAAGTCGGACGGGTGCTTCCCGCTCGTCACCAACGACACCAAGCTGAGCGACGCCGAGGTCCTAGTGTACTGTCGCGCAAATAGCTTGCTGGTTGTGGTACTGTCTGGGCATGAACCATGCGGCCGCTCCGCTCGTGCTGGCCGATGGCCAGCGGCTCACCTTGGAGATGCTGACGAGGTCGCGCACTGCGCCACACGGTGACGTGCAGCGGGCCAGAGCGTTGTTGTTGGCGTCCGAGGGGGTCGCGAACACCCGGATCGCAGACGAGGTCGGGGTCTCGGCGGTGACGCTGCGGGCGTGGCGTGAGCGGTTCGGCGAGGAGGGCCTGGCCAAGTTCGGGCAGGTGCGCGACGGGCGGGGGCGCAAACCGTCGATCCCGGCGGAGAAGGTGGACGAGATCGTGCGTGCCACCCTGCACGACAAGCCGGCCGGCGAGACCCATTGGAGCTGCCGGTCCATGGCCAAGGCGCAGGGGGTGAGCGCCGCCACGGTGCAGCGTGTGTGGTCGGCTCGGGGGCTGAAGCCGCACCTGGTCAAGACCTTCAAGTTGTCCAACGACAAGCGATTTGAAGAGAAGCTCGTCGACGTGGTCGGGCTCTACTTGAACCCACCAGACAAGGCCGTCGTCTTGTGCATGGACGAGAAGACCTCCGTACAGGCCCTGGACCGCACCCAGGCCTCGCTGCCGATCAAAAAGGGGCGGGCCGGCTCCATGACCCACGACTACAAGCGCCACGGGACCACCACGTTGTTCGCGGCGTTGAACGTCTTGACCGGAGCGGTCATCGGCGAGTGCCTGCCCAGACACCGCCACCAAGAGCTCCTCCGGTTCTTGCGGCACGTCGAGAAGGAAACGCCCAACGGCTTGGAGATCCACATGATCTTGGACAACTACGCGACTCACAAGCACCCGAACGTGAAGGCCTGGCTGGCAAAGCACCCGCGGTTCCATCTCCACTTCACTCCTACCTCGTCGTCGTGGCTCAACTTGGTGGAACGATGGTTCCGTGAGATCACCGACAAGGCGATCCGTCGTGGGGTGTTCGGTTCGGTGCCCGACCTCATCGCCGCGATCGAGGCGTACCTCACCGCGAACAACGCTGATCCAAAGCCGTTCGTGTGGACCACCACCGCCGGGCAGATACTCGCCAAGGTTCGCCGGGGGCGGGTCGTCCTAGAACAACTAGCAAGTCAATAGCGAGACACTACACTAGTAACCCGGCTGGGTTGTGGTCGTCGTCGTGTGGCCGCTGGGACCGTTGCCCGAGGAGCACGCCGTGGCGAGGCAGCCCGTGGCGGCCAGCAAAAGGACGAGGATCGCGCGCACGTACCTCGGCAGTCTCTCTTCCGGGGCGACGCCAGCTTTCCTCATCTTGCTCCCTTCGATGGAAAGACATCGAGACCATACCAAGCACCGAGTACTTCTCCTGGCTCGCTCCTCATGGCCGAGAGGTGCATGATCTGTGCTGTGTCGAGCAGCCCGCCGAGGCCGTCGCCGACGCCGCCTGCTCCAGGGGTCGTCGCGCCCCAAAGTGAGGAGAGCCTGGTGGCCGCTGCCATCGCCTATGAGGCCGGTCAGCTGCTCGTCACCTTGCAGAACACCGAGCCCGACCCGGACGCCCACGAGGACCACACCCCTGACCTTGTCTCCGACCAGCTGATCGCCGCGCGGATCGCCGAAGCCTTTCCCGGGGACGTCATCTTGTCCGAGGAGTCGGTGGGCTCAGCTCACCGCCTCTCGAGGTCGCGCGTATGGATCGTCGATCCGCTCGACGGCTCGCGTGAGTACGGCGAGGCGCGCGCCGACTGGGCGGTGCACGTCGGCCTCCTCGAGGCGGGCAAGCTCGTCGCCGGTGCGGTCGCGCTCCCGGGGCGGGCCATGTTGTTCTCGACCACTGCGCCCTTTCGCCGGCCCGTCGCCACCGGCCGGCGACTGCGCCTCGCCGTGAGCCGGACCCGCCCTCCTGGTGAGGCCCAGACCCTCGTCCAGGTGCTTGGCGCGGAGCTGGTCCCGATGGGTTCAGCGGGCGCCAAGGCGATGGCGGTCTTGCTCGGCGAGGTCGACGGGTACCTACATGCCGGCGGCCAGTGGGAGTGGGATTCGGCCGCCCCCGTCGCCGTCGCTCTCGCAAGTGGTCTGCACGCCTCGCGCATCGACGGCTCAGACTTTGAGTGGAACAAGGAGCACCCCTTCCAGCCCGATCTGCTGATCTGCGACAAGGAGCACGCCTCCTCGATCCTGAGCGCCCTCTCGGACTGACGATCAGCGCGTCCGCAAAGCCGTCGCTCGAGACGTTCAGAGCCGCATGCCGCGACCGATCCCAGGGCTGAAAGGGCGCGGAGGTCCCCTCAGGCTCTCAGGTCCCCGCGAGCGCCGCCCCCAGCGGCACGGCACCGCTGTGGCCGGGCAGAGCCCGGGAACCTTCGTCGGACACGCGCATGAGGAGCGCCACCAGGATGTAGTTGGCGATGAGCGACGAGCCGCCATAAGAGACGAAGGGGAGCGTGACGCCGGTCAGCGGCAGCAGGCGGGCGACCCCCGCCATGATGAAGAACGCCTGGAAGCCCACCGTCACCGTGAAGCCGAGCGCCGCCAGCTTGGAGAACTCCGACCGAGCCCGAAGCGACGCCCGGAGCCCGGCGCCGGTGATGATCACGAAGCCGACCACTATCGCCGTCGCCCCGATCAGGCCGAGCTCCTCGCCGAAGGCGGCGAAGATGAAGTCGCTCGTCGAGACGGGAATGATGAACGGCACGCCGAGCCCGAGCCCGGTCCCCGAGATGCCGCCCCGGGCGAGGCCCAGCTCTCCCATGACCGGCTGGTAGCCGCTTCCGAGCACGTCCTTCCAGGGGTTGAGCCAGACGTCGATCCTGGTGCTCACCTGGTGGAGCAGCAGCGCGGCGCAGTAGGTGCCCAGGACGAAGGCGATGACGCCGAGGACCAGGTAGGTCCAGCGACCCGTGGCCACCCACAACATCGCGAGGAACATGAAGAACAAAAGAAGCGAGAAGCCGATGTCGCGTTCGAGGAGGATCACGGCCACCGAGCAGAGCCAGGCGAAGGCGACGGGGCCGAACGGCCTCAGGTCGGGGACGAGCCGGTTGCCGACGCGGTGCGTCGACATCGACAGGAGCTCTTGTTTCTCGACGAAGTAGCTGGCGAAGAAGATGACGAGCAGGAGCTTCGAGATCTCGACCGGCTGGAAGGTGATCGGCCCGAGGGCGACCCATAGCCGGACGCCGTTGGTGTTATTGGTGCTGTCGCCGAGATGCGGCAGGAGCGGGAGCACGAGCAGGCCGATGGCGGCGAACAGCGTGAGGTAGCGGTAGCGCTCCAGATCGCGCGAACGGCGGATCACGGCCAAGGTGACGACGTAGGCGGTGATCCCGATCACGGTCCAGATGGCCTGGTAGGCGACGAGGTGGTGGCCGCCGCTCACAAAGGGTGCAAGCCGGCTCAGCATCACGAAGCCGAGGCCGTTCAAGAGCAGGACGACGGGGATGAGGACCGGGTCGGCGTTCGGCGCCAGCCGGCGGTTGGCGAGATTGCAGACGACGACGATCGCTACCGCGGCTACGACGAAAGCCCCTAGATCCGAGGGGACCTTGTTGTTAACCGCGAGCGACTCGAGCAGGTAGGCGAAGACGACGACGAGCACGGCGATCACCATGAGCCCGAGCTCGCTGCGCCGCCGCGACTTGGACCTGGTCGCCGTCGCCAGGGTGGCCACGACTTTCAAGGTAGCGTCTCGCCTATGGGGACCGACGCCATGGTGGGGCGCGCCCCGCCAGCAAGGGGTGGCCCGAGCGCACCAGCGGCCCCGACCTCGCGGGAGGCGGGGGCCCCGGGCAGCGAAATCGGCCCGAGCAGCTCAGAGCGCTTCTTGAACCGCGAGCTGTCCTGGTGCGACTTCGCCTCGCGCCTTTTGGACCTCGCCGAGGACAGATCGGGCGCCCTCATGGAGCGCGTCAAGTTCCTGGCGATCTGCTCGGACGGGGTGGACGAGTTCTTCCAGGTGCGCGTCGCGGGGCTGAAAGACCAGGTGGCAGCCGGACTACGCAGCCGCTCCCCGGACGGCGTCACTCCGGCTCAGCAGCTCGTCGAGATCGGGGAGAAGTGCAGGCAGCTCACGGCTCGCCGAGACATCGTCTTCAGTGGCGAGATCGCCCCGGGCCTTGTCGAGGCGGGCGTCGAGCTCTGCGGCTGGTCCGATCTCGCCCCGGCGGAGCGGGCTGAGCTCTCCGAGGTCTTCGAGAGCCAGATCTTTCCCGTGCTGACACCGCTCGCCGTCGACCCCGGCCATCCGTTCCCCTACATCTCCAACCTATCGCTCAATCTCGCCGTGCTCGTCGAGGACCACAAGGCCGGCACGCAGCGTTTCGCCCGCGTGAAGGTGCCGCCCCTGCTGCCCCGCTTCGTCCCGGTGGCCGGAGACCGACGCTTCGTCCCCCTGGAGGAGGTGATCGGGGCCAACCTGTCCCAGCTCTTCCCCCACATGAAGCTCGGCGGTCATCACGCCTTCCGGGTGACCCGCAACGCCGACATCGCCCTCGAGGAGGGCGAGGCGGACGACCTCGTGGCGGCTATCGAGATCGAGCTCAGGCGGCGCCGCTTCGGGCGCGCCGTGCGCCTCGAGGTCGGGGTCGACATGCCGAGCGACGTCCGCGAGCTGCTGATGGAAGAGCTCGAGCTGTCCGCCGCCGACATCTACGAGTCGGCGGTCCCACTCGACCTCTCGCAGCTGTGGTCCATCTATGCGCTCGACCGTCCGGAGCACCACGACCCGGTATGGGTGCCCATGACGCCGCCGCGACTGGCGACGGCGGGCGACGGGCCCGTAGATCTGTTCGCCGTCCTGCGCGAGGGCGACATCTTGGTCCATCATCCCTACGACTCCTTCACGACCTCGGTCGAAGCCTTCCTCACCCAGGCCGCCGAGGACCCGAACGTCCTTGCCATCAAGCAGACGCTTTACAGGACCTCGGACGACACTTCCATCGTGGCGGCGCTGGTGCGCGCGGCCGAGCGGGGCAAGCAGGTGGCGGCCCTCGTCGAGGTGAAGGCCCGCTTCGACGAGCAGGCGAACATCGAGTGGGCGCGCCAGCTCGAGCAGGCGGGTGTCCACGTCGTCTACGGGCTCGTCGGCCTGAAGACCCATGCAAAGGCCATCCTCGTCGTACGAAGAGAGGAGGACGGCTTGCGGCGCTACTGCCACCTCGGAACGGGCAACTACAACTCCGAGACCGCACACGCCTATGAGGATCTCGGGCTTCTCACCTGCGACGCCGACATCGGAGCCGACCTCACCGACCTGTTCAACTACCTCACCGGCTATGGGCGGCACGTGGAGTTCCGCCGCATTGTCGTCTCCCCGAACGGGGTGCGGGAGTGGGTCCTCGCCGAGATCGCCGCCCAGGCGGCTGCGCGCACCGAGGGTTGCATCACGATCAAGGTCAACGGCCTCACCGATCCCGAGATCATCGACGCTCTCTACGACGCCTCTCGGGCCGGCGCCCACGTGGAGCTGGTCGTGAGGGGCCTCTGCGGCCTCCGACCGGGAGTGCCGGGCCTGTCGGAGAACGTCTCGGTACGCTCGATCGTGGGCCGCTTCCTCGAGCACTCGCGGATCTACCGCTTCGGCGAAGGCCCCGGCGCGGCGCACTTCCTCGGCTCTGCGGACCTTATGGAGCGCAACCTCGACCGAAGGGTGGAGGTGCTCGTGCCGGTGCTCGACCCCGAGCTGCGCGCCCGACTCGACGAGACTCTCGAGCTCAACTTGTCCGATGACATGTTCTGCTGGTCGCTCGACAGCGGCGGCGTCTGGCGACGGCTCGAGAGCCTGAAGGGGATCGGCACGCAGGGGCGCCTCGAGGAGCTGGCGCTCGAGCGCGCCCGCAAGCGGCGCAGCACCGAGCTGCACGGCTGACACAGCGGCGACGCGCAGGGCGACGCGAGCGAGACCGGCGAACGAGGATCGAGAGCGACGACGGGAATGCGCATCGCCGCCATCGATCTCGGAAGCAACTCGTTCCATCTCCTCGTCGTCGAGACCCGCGCCGACGGGAGCTTCGTGGCACTCGTGCGGGAAAAGGAGATGCTCCGTCTCGGCGACCTGGTCGCCCGCGAGGGCCGCCTCACCGAAGAGGCGATCGTCCGAGCCGTCGAGGTCGTAGGGCGCTTCCGGGCGCTCGCCGAGGCACAGGGAGCCACCGAGCTCCTCGCCTACGGCACGGCCGCTCTACGGGAGGCGTCGAACGGTGCCGCCGCCGCCGAGCGCCTCGAAGCCGAGACAGGAGTTCGCGTCGAGGTGATCAACGGCTTGCGGGAGGCCCAGCTCATCTTCGAGGCGGTTCGCTCCTCTGTGCTCATCGAGCCGGGACCAGCCCTGGCGGCAGATCTCGGTGGCGGCAGCCTGGAGCTCGGCGTGGGGTATCGATCGGGTCTTGTCTATGCCACGAGCCTGCATCTCGGCGTCGGGCGCCTGACGACAGAGCTCGTCGGCTCCGATCCTCCTTCGGACAAGGACGTGAAGCGTCTGCGACGCCGCGTCGCCGACCGGCTCGACGAGGTCCAAGACGAGCTGGCCGAGACCAGCCCGCGCCAGCTGATCGGCTCGTCTGGGACCTTCGTCGCCCTCGTGCGGGCGGCGGCGGCCTTTCGGGACGGGACCGTGCCTGAGGTCGTCAACCAGCTGAGCGTCGGGCGCAAGGAGCTCGCCGAGCTCTCGTCGCTCGTCTTCTCGCTGCCGGCAGACGAGCGAGCCCGCCTTCCCGGGATCGACGCACGGCGAGCCGAGCTGCTCCCGGCGGGCATGGCGGTCCTCGAGGGCCTCATGGAGCGCACCGGCCTTTATGAGGTCACCGCCAGCGAATGGGCGCTGCGCGAGGGCATCGTGCTCTCGGCCATAAGACGCCACGACCGTGCCGATCTGGGCGACGACCCGAGGGCTATCCGCCGCGCCTCGGCATTGTCGCTCTGCCGGCGATCGAGCTGGCGGGAGGACCACGGCAGAGAGGTTGCCAAGCTCGCCGTGGAGCTCTTCGACGCCACCTCTTCCCTCCACGGGCTCGGCCCGGACGATCGAGAGCTTTTAGAGCTGGCCGCGCTGCTGCACGACGTCGGTGAGACCGTGAGCCGTGACGGGCACGGCCGCCACACGGCCTACCTCATCGAGCACGGCGGTCTGAGGGGCTTTTCTCCGGACGAGGTGCGCCTCCTCGGGGTGCTCGGCCGCTACCACACGAGAGGCCGGCCGAGGACCTCCTTTCCGGCCTTCGAGGCGCTCGGCGAGGAGCTGCGGGTGCGCTGCGTGCGCCTGCTGGCGCTTCTCCGCATTGCAGACGGCCTAGACATCGCCCACGACTCGGCGGTCCGCAGCGTCGGTGCGGCGGTTTCGGCGGAGTCGGTCGAGATAGTGGTGACCGCCCGCGGCGACGCCGAGCTCGAGCAGTGGATATTCGAGAGAAAAAAGGGTCTCTTCGAGGAGATCTTTGGAATCCCGGTGACGCTGTGGTGCCAGGGCGCTGGTCACGACGAGCTCGACGGCGCCCTCGCCGACGGAAGCGGCCTCGGCTGATCCCGGGGGCGCGTCCACGGTCAGGACCGCAGGCGACGACCGTCGGGAGGCCACGGCGTGCAAGGCTTTAGGGGTGGCCTCCGCCAGACCGCTCGCCCCGTTGCGCCGCGCTGTCGGCGTGAGCGTCTCGTCGACCTTCGACGACTCAGGGCGCGAACGTCGCCTCGGGAGCTTCTTCGCGCCCGCCGGCGACCCCGGATGGTTCGGTCCTGACTCGATCGCCTGGGCCGTGCACGGTGAGCTCGGTCCCATGTTGATCGGGGGGCTTTCGTCGCTCATGTTGCAGACCTTGCATCCTCTCGTCATGCAGGGCGTCGCCGATCACTCCGGCTACAGGAAGGATCCCTTCGGTCGCTTCCGGCGGACGGCCGACTTCCTTGCCGCCACGACATACGGAAGCGACGAGATGGCGTGGCGGGCCGTGCACGAGGTGCGGCGCATCCACGCCCGCGTGAGAGGTGTCGCCTTCGACGGGCGGCCGTACTCTGCCGCCGATCCCGACCTCCTCACCTACGTGCACGTGACGGAGGTGTGGAGCTTCCTTCGAGCCTTCCAGCGTTACAGCGGGCGACCGCTCCTTCTCTCCGAGAAGAACCGCTATCTCTCCGAGGTCGCCGTCGTCGCACGCCGTCTCGGCGCTCTCGAGGTGCCACAGACGACCGAGCAGATGCGCTCGTACCTGCGCGCAGCCCGCGGCGAGCTCGTCGCCACGCCGGCGGCCAAGGAGGCGATCGCCTTCCTCCGGCGCCCGGTCGGTCGCTCGATTCCAGAACGGGCCGCCCATCTCGTCGTGATCGAGGGGGCGATCGACCTGCTCCCCTCCTTCGCCCGGCGGCGCTTGGGCGTGATCCGCCCGGGCCTCTACCGCCGAGCGGGGGTGCGCCCTGCCGGTGCTGCCGTCTCGGTCGCTCTCCACGTCCTGCTCGGTGAGTCGCCTCTCCTCGCCGCCGCACGGCACCGAGCGACCGCAGGTCGCTGACTGCGGCGGTGCGTCGCAAGCAACCTGCCCCTCCTCGCTCGTCCTCAGTGGGAGGCGCGCCTGCTCCTAGCGCCGACCGGCATCTTCCGCCCGCAGGGCCCTGCGGGGGTCTCGACGCTATCGTCGACACGGTGCCGGCGCCCCGTTCGCAACGCCTCGCGTGAGACGCGCCGCCATGTACCTGGTAGTCGTGGCCGCCCTTCTCGTGGGCGCAGCCGCGGGTGCGTGGGGCTATCGCGTGATTGAGGGCGGCGGGCCCGCCAGATCGCAGAGCCCCGGCGCCGCTCCGGGCGCCGAGCCCGCCAGCGGGCACCCGGCGAGCAGCTCGTCCACGACGACCACGGCCGCCACGCCGATCGAGGTCAGCTCGATCGCTCCCGCTGACTCTGCGCTCACCGGTTCGCGCACGCCGATCACGGTGACGTTCTCCTCCGAGGTCGCCTCCGCCTCGCCGCTCCCGAGCATCTTGCCCGCCGTCGCCGGGTCATGGCGGCGAAGCGGCGCCAGCCTCACGTTCACCCCGAGCGTCGGCTACCTGCCCTCGAGCCGCGTCACGCTCAGCATTCCCGGCGGCCCGGCCGGCATCGAGGGAACAAGCGGCGGCCGCCTTGGCTCGACCTTCACCCAACGGTTCCGCCTCGGCGGCGGCTCGGTGTTCCGCCTGCAGCAGCTTCTGTCCCTCCTCGACTACTCGCCGTTGCGATGGGCACCGGCGGGTGCCCCGATCTCGTCGAAAGATGCCCCGGCACTCACCGCCGCGCTGTTCAGGGCGCCCCGCGGGACCTTCTCGTGGCGGCAAAGCGGCTGGCCCGCGCGCCTCGAGGCGATGTGGCGGCCAGGCGTGGACAATGTCTTTACGAAGGGTCTCGTCATGTCGTTCGAGGCGGATCACGGGCTCAGCCCGGACGGTGCGGTCGACCCCGCCCTGTGGTCCAGCCTGGACGCTGCTCTCGCCGCCAACGAGGTCAACACCGGAGGCTACAACTACGCCCTGGCCGACAAGACGGGCTCCGAGGCGTTCTCGGTCTACCACGACGGGACCGTGGTGCTGCGGAGCCCGGCGAACACCGGAATCGCCGATTCGCCGACGCCAGACGGCACCTTCCCCGTGTACTCGCGCCTCAGAGAGCAGGTGATGCGGGGACAGAACCCGAGCGGGTCTCACTACGCCGACCTCGTCCAGTACGTCGCCTACTTCAAGGGCAACGACGCCGTGCACTACATGGACCGGGCCGACTTCGGAATCCCGCAGAGCCTCGGGTGCGTCGAGCTTCCTCTCGCAGACGCGGCCAGGGCCTGGCCGTTCCTCGCCTACGGGACGCTCGTGACGGTGACGGGCTGAGCGGCGCGCCTGAGCGCCAAAGACTGAGCGATGGCGTCCTTCCTCGCCCGTCCCCGCGCGCCTCGGCGCCGCGGGGACGGTGGGTCTCCCGATCGGCTCATCGGCTTCAGCGACGGCGTCATGGCCGTGATCATCACGATCATGGCCCTCGAGCTGCGCCCGCCCGCTGGGA
Organism: Acidimicrobiales bacterium; assembly: GCA_050742375.1. GTDB lineage: Bacteria > Actinomycetota > Acidimicrobiia > Acidimicrobiales > Bog-793 > JAKATT01. The sequence continues at coordinate 10,520 of JBOGHY010000072.1, forward strand.
CGGGCTTCGCCGCCCTGTCGCACCGCCTTCCGATGCTGTTGATCTACGTGCTGAGCTTCACTTTCATCGGCATCTACTGGAACAACCACCACCACCTGCTCCGCGCCACCGAGAAGATCGATGGCGCGGTTATGTGGGCCAACCTGCACCTGCTGTTCTGGCTGTCGCTCATTCCAGTGCTCACCGAGTGGGTAGGGCGCGACTACCGCTACCACTGGCCTGCCGCCGCCTACGGCGTGGATGCCCTCGGGGCGGCGCTCGCCTACGGGATCCTCGTGCGGCTCATCGTGAGGGCGAACGGCACCGGCTCGCAGGTCGCCGCAGCGATCGGATCCGACCGCAAGGGGCGCCTGTCCGAGCTCGTGTACGTCGTCGCCATCGGCGTCGCTTTTTGGAGCCCGTATGCCTCCTACGCCGCCTTTGTGATCGTGTCCTGCATCTGGTTCGTGCCAGACCGGCGTCTCTCCGGCCGCCAGGATGTCCCTACGGTCAGCGCCGGGGAAACGAGCCAGGCGGCGCCGGGTGAGGGTTAGGTGCCGTGCGGTCTCCGGTCGGGCTGGACGGTCGATGTGGCCGCCCCGCGGCGAACCGCCGTACCTGCGAGCGCCTCCAGCACGCAGCGATGGGCGTTGTTGACGGTGAGATCTGCCCAGTCATAGGGCGGTGAGACCTCGACCACGTCCATAGCCACGAGAGGCGTCTCGATGCCGAGCTTTCGCACGGCCCGCAGCAGGTCGGCCGGGGCCAGCCCACCTGGTTCGGGCGTGCCGGTGCCGGGAGCGAAGCCGGGATCGAGGACGTCGATGTCGACCGAGAGGTAGATGCCCTCGGTGCCCTCGAGGGCTTCGGCGACGGCATCTTCCATGACGGCGGGAAGGCCTTTTGCGACCACCTCCTCCATCATGTGCCATCGCATCTGCTGGGATCGCATCCACTCGAAGACGTCCTTCGGCGGCCAGTAGCCCCTGAGCCCGACCTGGACGAAGTTGCGGCCCGGCACGGCCCCGGACTCGATGAGGCGACGCATGGGGGTGCCGTGGCTGGCGAGGTTGCCCTCTATCGAGTCCGCCGTGTCAGCGTGGGCGTCGAAGTGCACCAAGCCAATCCGGCCCCATCCGACCGCCTCGGCGACGGCGGTTGCGGCCGGCCAGGTGATGGAGTGGTCGCCCCCGAGGACGACCGGCAAGATTCCCCTTTCCGCCACCTCGCCGACCCGCCGGCGGATACCGGCGTGCGCGGTCTCGACCATGCCGTGGGGGCACAGGGCGTCCCCGTAGTCGACCACCTCGAGGGCATCGAATATCTCCACCCCGAGGTCGAGGTGGTAGGTGCCTGGGCCATAGGCGAGAGCCCGAAGCGCCCGGGGCCCGAACCTCGCCCCCGGCCGGTTCGTCGTCGAGTCGTCCCAGGGGGCGCCGACGACGGCGACGTCGGGACGCCAGGCGTCGAGCTGCTCGGGCTCGGTGAGGAGCGGGCGCTGGGCGAAGGTGGCCGGACCGGCGTAGCTGTGTCCGCTCAGCTGCTCGCGCATGCCCGGAGGGAGGCTCCGGGTGACCTCGGCCGC
>JBOGHY010000073.1:0-6494 GCA_050742375.1 Acidimicrobiales bacterium
ACGCCGAGCCGTTCTTGTGGTGATCGGCGACGGGCGAGGCGAGCGCCTCTTCCATGCCATTGGGTGATATCCAGTAGACGACGGAGGTGTGCACGACATCAGCCTTGGGCCCGGGGGCGTACACGTACACGCCGTAGTCGCTCCAGGTCCTCTCGAGCGCCGGTGTCGAGCCGGTGACGAAGTGCCAGGTCGGCACCGTGTACAGCCTCTGCTCGTCTGTGTAGGCCCGCATGTCGGCGACGCTCTCGTTGTACCGGTTGACGTTCACGGCCACAAATGCCACGCGGTCGCGGGCGGACGCAGGCAGATCCTTGTAGGCCTGGCGGAATTCCTGGGACACGATCGGGCAGATGTCGGTGCAATGGGGATCCATGAACTCGAGCACGACCACCTTGCCCCGCAGGCCGGCGAGCGAGACGGTCTTGCCGTTCTGGTCCGTGAGGGTGAAGCCCGGGGCCGGCCGCGGTTTCAGCAGCTTGTCGAGGCCCATCAGGTTCGAGAGCGAGCTCGACAGCCCGGGCGTGCCCGCCCGCGAAGCCAGCGTCACGCCGAGCAGCACCGCCACGACGACTATGACGACGGCAAGGGCGCCGCCGGTCACGTAGAAGACACGGCCCGACACGCCATTGCGACGACCACGTCGCGCCTGTCCGGGACCCGAGGCTAGATCGCCCGGGCGCCCGGGCCCGCCAGAAGGCCCCACGCCGCCGTTCTCCGGGTCTCCTGCCGCCAGCCCAGAGGTTGGGTCCTCCGCATCTCGCATAACCAGGCCAAGATACCAACGCCCGCGGGCGAGTTGTAGTCGGTAGAGGAGCCGGCGTAATGGCCTGCCGCATCGGTGCCCGGAGCGCGGTGGCGGGGTGGGGCGGGGTGGGCGGGCTGCAAGGAGCGGACAGAGTCCGGCGGCGTGCCGCGTGGATGAGGGCCGTCCCGGCGCCTAGCTTTGCGACGGTGAAAGAAGGGAGACGGCGGGCGCTTGGCCTCGGCCTCGCCGTGGTCGTCGCCCTTGTGGCCGGCGGGATCGCGTACGCGGTAACGGCTGCGGTCCGCTCGTCACCTTCTCCCGTCGGCGCCGTCGTGCACGGGCCCCTCAAGGCGGGGACGGCCGCTCCGCCTATCGACCTGAGCTCCCTGTCGGGGCATGGTCGCGTGCGGCTGGCGTCGCTTCGCGGCATGCCCGTCGTCGTCAACTTCTTCGCCTCATGGTGCACGGATTGCCGGGCCGAGCTGCACGCCTTCGCCGAGGCCGCCGCCACCGAGGCCGGTCGAGCCCGTTTTCTCGGCGTCGACTCCGACGACGGCCAGCCCGGGGAGGCACGCAGCCTCCTGCGTCAGGCCGGTGCCACCTATCCCGTCGGCGTGGACCCGAACGGCGACGTCCAGAGCACCTACGACATACCCGGGCTTCCGACCACCTTTGTGCTCGACAAGCACGGCCGGGTGGTGGTCGAGCTCGTCGGAGAGCTCACCTTCGGCGACCTCGAGCACTGGATCGCCCGCGCCGGCAGGACAAGCGGCGCCTGAAAGCCGGTCCCGTGCGGGCGCGCCTTTCAGCCCGCCATGGTGTCGAGCACCATGTCGATGTCGGACGGCGTGGTGCGCGGGTTCACGATGGCGAGCCGGGCGACGACCTCACCGCGGTGAACAGTGGGCACGACGAAGGCCGTCCCCGAGGCGAGGAGCTGGCGGGACCACTCGTGGTACCGACCGGGCGACCAGCCGAGACGCCGGAAGCCGACGATCGTCAGCTCCGGCTCGGCCAGCAGCTCTAGCTCGGGCCTTTGGCGCACCGACGCCGCCGCGTAACGCGCCACTTCGAGGGTCGTCTCGATCGACTCTGCGTACGCCCTGGTCCCGTGGGCGGCGAGCGAGAACCAGAACGGGAGGCCCCTCGATCGCCGGGTGAGGTGGAGGGCGTAGTCCGACGGGCTCCAGTCGCCCGTGCGCAGCGGCTCGAGGTAGTCGGCATGCTGGGTATGGGCCGCGCGGGCGATCGCCGGGTCCCTGTACAAGAGGGCGGCGCAGTCAAACGGCGCGAAGAGCCACTTGTGGGGATCGACGACGAGCGAGTCGGCGAGCTCTATGCCTCGAAAGCGCCCCGCCACGCTCGCAGCCGCCAACGCCGCGGCACCGTATGCGCCGTCGATGTGGAACCAGAGGCCGGCGCCCGCCGCCACCGAAGCTATGCCGGCAAGATCATCGATCACCCCCAGGTTGGTGGTCCCCGCGGTTGCGACCACGGCGAAGACTCGCCTTCGGCTCGGTGAGCGGGCTTCGTCGCCGAGCGCCTCGGCTACGGACTCCCCGCTCAGGCGTCCCTCGGCGTCGGTCGGCGCCGGGATGACGTCGACGTCCATGGCGTGGGCGGCGCTCTGGATCGACGAGTGCGCCTCGGAGCTGGCAATGATCGCCAAGCGAGCCGCTCGTGCCTCGCCATCGAGAGCGGCAAAGCGGGCGGCGATGAGGGCGGACAGGTTGGCGAGCGTGCCACCTTGGACGAAGACCCCCCCGGCCGCAACGGGCAGTCCAGCGAGCGACGCCAGCCATGCGAGAGCCTCGTTCTCCGCGTAGACGGCGCCCGCCCCTTCGAGCCAGCTCCCCCCGTAGATCGACGAGGCCCCGACCACGAGGTCGAAGAGCGTGGCAGCGTGCGTCGGAGCACAGGGAATGAAGGCCAGGTAGCGGGGGTGGTCGATCGAGATGCAGGCCGGGGCGAGGACCTCGGCAAAGAGCCTCAGCACCTCGGGGCCACCAAGGCCGTCCGGGGTGATCGTGTTCCCGGCCGCCTCTCGCAGCTCGGCCGGGCTCCTCGGGCCGTCGAGCGGGACAGGATTCAGGTGGAGCCGGTCCACCGTGTAGGAAAGGACGTCGCGGGCGAGCGCCTCGGTCTCGGCGGTCCATTCGTGCATGGGCATATCGTGCCTTCTCATGAGCGGATCCAGCGAAATCGCCAACGAGGTGGTCGCAGCAGGTCGGGTGCGGCGGGCTCTCGACCGGGCCGGCCGCCTCGACGACTACGGCACGACCATCTTCGCCACGATGTCGGCCGAGGCGGCGCGGCTCGGCGCCGTCAACCTGGGCCAGGGGTTCCCCGACACAGACGGCCCGCCCGAGCTCCTCGAGGCGGCCCGAGCGGCGATCACCGCCGGGCACAACCAGTACGCGCCCGGACCGGGGACCCCCGAGCTGCTCGGAGCGATCGCCGAGCACCAGAGGCGCTTCTACGGTGTCGAGGTCGATGCAGCCTCCGAGATCCTCGTGACGGCCGGGGCTACCGAGGCCATGGCGGCATCGATCCTCGCCCTTTGCGAGCCCGGTGACGAAGTCGTCACCTTCGAGCCCTACTACGACTCGTATGCCGCCACGATCGAGCTCTCGGGCGCCAGGCGACGGGTCGTCACCCTGCGGCCTCCCGCGTGGCAGTTCGACCCCGACGAGCTTCGTGCCGCCCTCGGCCCGTCGACACGAGCGATCCTGCTCAACTCGCCCCACAACCCGACCGGCCGAGTCTTCGACGAGGTCGAGCTCGACTTGATCGCCTCGCTCTGTATCGAGCACGACCTCCTCGCGTTCACCGACGAGGTCTACGAGCACCTCATCTTCTCGGGAGCTCACCTCCCGTTGAGCCGCCTGCCGGGCATGGGCGACCGCACGATCACGATCTCGAGCGGCGGCAAGACGTTCTCGGCGACGGGCTGGAAGATCGGTTGGGCGATCGGCCCGGGTCGCCTCATCGCGGCGGTGAGGTCAGTGAAGCAGTTCCTCACCTTCACGAGCGGCACCCCGTTCCAGCTCGCTATCGCCACCGCCCTCGCGTTCCCCGATTCCTACTTCGCCGGGCTCGCGGCCACCCTGAAGGCGCGGCGCGACCAGCTCTGTGACGGCCTCGGGGCGATCGGTTGGACGGTGCTGCGGCCGGCGGCCACCTACTTCGCCACGGTCGACGTCCGCCCGCTCGGCTACTCCGACGGCCTGGAGCTGTGCGGGCGGCTCGTGAGGGACTTCAAGGTGGCGGCGATACCGACCGGGGTCTTCTACGACCACGCCGATGTCGGCAAGCCCTACGTCCGTCTCGCCTTCTGCAAGAAGGAGGAGGTCATCGCCGAGGCGCTCCGGCGTCTCTCGGCGGTGCCACTTGCCTGAGTGCTACAGGCTCAGCCCGTCGATACCTCCAGGCGGAGAAAGCCCCTGAAGTTAGGGGTAACCACCCTTTGCGCGCTTGCGGTGTCGGGCTCGAAGGAGCTGGCGAGCGGCAAGAGCTCCTCCCAGACGATCCTTCCGATCGCACGTCCGAGCGGCGCACCTACGCAGAAGTGGGCACCGTGGCCGAGGCCGAGGTGCCTCTGTACCGGTCGCTCCAGGAGGAACTCGTCGGCCCGCTCGAATTGCCGCTCGTCGCGGTTGGCCGAGCCGATGTGGACGAGCACTTGCGAGCCGGCGGGAATGGCGCGACCGTGCAGCTCGAGGTCACGCGTCGGCGTGCGGACGAAGCCCTGTGCGGCGGCGTCGTAGCGCATGGCCTCCTCGACGAAGGCGGCCGTCTTGGCGGGCTCCTTCTTGAGCGTGGCGAACAGCCCCTCTACGGCACCGAGCGCACCCGCCATGTTCGTGAGGAGGTTGTTGGTCGACTCGAAGCCGGCCGTGAGGAAGGTCATCGTCGTCACGACCACCTGCTCGTGCTCGAGGCGGGCTCCGCCTTCCTCGGCGGCGATCATGGCGCTCACGAGGTCGTCCCCCGGCTTCGCACGCCGGTCGTGGGTGAGCTCGTCGAGGAAGCGACGGAGCGTCGCCATTGCACGCACGTGGGGAGGCTCCTCGCCATGGCTGGCTGCCTGCCGCGTGAAGAAGTCGTCGAGCGCCGGGCGCATCTCGAGCACCTCCTCCCGCGACATGCCGAACAGCTCTCCGAGGATCTGTGCGTTGAGGGGTGCCGCGATCTCCTGGACGAACTCGAGGTGCCCCTTCTCGCAGGCGCCCCTGGCGAGCTCCCGGGCGCTGGTGCGCAGCACAGGCTCGAGCTCGCTCACCCGTCGAGGAGTGAAGGCCTTGTTGACGAGCTTACGGGCGAGGGTGTGGCGCGGCGGGTCGGTCGTGCCGAGCGTCTTTCCGATCCGCTCGGGCGGGTCGTTCAAGAGATTGCCCCGGCGCTCGCTCGACCACGTCTGCCAGTCGGAAAACGCCGCCAGACAATCCTCGTAGCGGGTGAGCACGTAGAGGTCCTCCGTCGCGGAATAGTGCGCCGGATCCTCGTCCCTCAGCTCGCGGTAGTACGGATAGGGATCTGGCATCTGGGGGGTCGAGAGCAGATAGTCAGACGGCACGGTCAACCCCGCGGCTCATCTTTCGGCTGACGGACGTGGTAGCCGACGGGGAAGAGCTGCAGCGGCACCCTCGAGACCAGCGTGCCCCACAGCCCGCGCCGCGCCCAGATCGCCATTGCCATGGCGAGACCTCCGAGGATTATGAGGTACCAGGCGTTGTACTGGGCCAGCTCCTGTTGGAGGACGAAGAAAACGATCGCCCCGATGACCGGCCCCTCCATCGTTCCGAGGCCGCCGATGAGCACGGCGAAGATCATGTAGGCCGTCCACTGCACGTTGAACACGTTGCCCGGCCCGACGTCGAGCTGGCTGATGGCGATGACCGCACCTGCCGCCGCGCCTCCCGCCGCCGCCAGCACGTAGACCGCTCGCTTTGCCGATGTGACCCGCGCTCCGAGGCTGCGCGCTCCGACCTCGTTGTCCCTCACCGCCGTGAGCGCCAGGCCGAGGCGGCCGCGCAGCAGCAGGTAGACCGACGCGAGCGTGAGGGCGGTGAGCGCCAGGGCCGTCCAGTAGGTGTAGTTGAGCAACTCGGTCGGGCCGAAGCCGCCGAGCCCCGGCACGGGCACCCCGGTGGCGCCACCAAGGGAGCCGAAACGCTCCACGAACAGGGTCGCCACCTCCGCCAGCACCCAGGTGGCAATGGCGAAGTAGCCCCCCGAGAGGCGAAAGAAGAGCCACGATGCCGGGAGGGCGACAACCGCTGCGAAAGCGAGCGCGATGGGCACGGCAACGAACGGATCGATCCCGTGCTGGGCTGCCACCAGCACGGCGTAGGCGCCGGCACCGATGTAGAGCTGCTGGCCGATCGAGACAAGGCCGGCGTAGCCGGCAAGGGCGTTCCAGGTCGCTGCCACGCAGACCAGGATGAAGAGGTTGACGAGGTCTGTCGAGAAGCCCTGACTGGCGAATTTCGGGACGAGAGCAAGCACCGCGAGGCCGGCAGCCGCAGCGGCCAGAGCTCCGCCCGAAGCAATCCTCGTGCGCGACCGAGTGACCACCACCTCCCTTTCGACCGCCGCCTCAGGGACCACGGACGTGCCGGGCGTCACTGCAGCACCTTCTTCGGGAACAGGCCCTGGGGCCGCACGGCGAGGACCACCAGGAAGACCAGGTACGGCAGCATCGAGCCGAAATCGGGATCCACCAGGCTCCCGAGGGTCGTCGCCAGCC
>JBOGHY010000074.1:0-7299 GCA_050742375.1 Acidimicrobiales bacterium
CGCGACCCGACCTCGTCGTGTCGAGGATGACGCGCTCGCTCCGGCCCGGGAAGATCCTCATCGACTGGAGCCAGAACAACCCGGCCAAGACCACAGTGACGTGCTACTCGCTCAGGGCGCTTACGGCTCCTTCCTCCCCCTCGGCGTCCACGCCTGTCACATGGGACGAGGTCGAGTCCTGCGCCGAGGAGGCCGACCCGTCGATGCTCTCCTTCGGCCCGGACGAGGTGCGCGAGAGGGTCGAGCGGCTCGGCGATCTCTTCGGGATGCTTGGCTACTGAGCCGAGCAAAGGAGCTCCGGCCGGGGCCTGTCCCGCTATGGGCTGAAGCTCGGCTCATGGCGACGGCGGCGCCACCAAACGAGCGTCACGACGGCCAGCGCGACTACCGACGCGGCGATCGGCACGACCTGTGAAGCACGGGCCATGAGGGAGGCGGAGACAACCTTGTTGAGGTCCAGGGCGTCCTCGTCGGTGCCACTCGGCTGACGAGCGGTCGCGCCTGACACTTTGGCAGCGGCGGCGGCCCCGCCGGCCTCGCTTCGCCCGTCGGCACCAGCCTGCCCATCGTTGATCTGACGCTCGAGACGGGCCGAGAACTCCGCCAGGACGCGCCCACCGACATCTTCCAGCATCCCTTTGCCGAACTGGGCCTGTGGTCCGGTGATCTGGAGCTCCGTCTCGGCTATCACCCTCGTGCCCTCAGGGACGGGCTCGAGCCGGTTTCGGACCGTGGCCAGTGCCGAACCCTGGCCGCGTGCCTCTCGCGCCTTCATCTCGATCGTCGCTTCGTGGTTGGTGCTGTCGGCGCTTACGAGCGTCGCCTGGCCCCGGTAGGTGACCGTCATCGGGCCGATCTTCAGCCGGATCGTCCCTTTGTACGTCGCTGGCGGGACTACCTCTTCGACCTTGGCGCCAGGAACGCATACCGCCACATTCTCCATGTCGAGCAGGTGCGCCCACACCTGCTCGAGGTCGGCGGCGACGACGAAGTCATTGGTGAGCAGCATCAGCGCACGCTGGACACGGCGTCCTAGCCGCCGCCGGCGTCGTCGTCCGCGCGGCTCTCGGTGCGACGAGAGGTGACCGTCACTCCCCTGGGCTGCCCGGGCGCTCGGTGCAGCATCTCGTAGACCCGCTCCCAATGGTTGTGGCTGTCGGTCACGACGGACCCGTCGTGCGCCAGAGCGTCCTGGATCGCGCTGCACATAGCGTGCAAGGGCGCTCCGCCGCCTTCTCCCATGCCCTTTGCTCCGTTGGGCGTGAACGGGCTCGGGGACTCGATGTCACCTCCCAAGATGTGCGGGATGTCGAGCGCCGTGGCGGCGTGGTACTCGTAGAAAGAGGGCTCCTGAAGCATGCCGTCCTCGTCGTAGTCGAAGGACTCCCACAGCGACGCAGCAATTCCGAGGCCGGTCGCGCCGTGAACCTGTCCCTCGACGAGCATCGGGTTGATGCGCTTGCCGCAGTCGTCGACAGCGGCGTACTCGAGCACCTCCACCTGGCCGGTCTCCTCGTCGATCTCGACTACGCAGGCGTGCACCTGCGAGGCGTAGGTGAGCGTGAGGTTGCCCGTCTTCCTCTCCGGGTCGAGGACCTCGAAGGGAGGGACGTAGACGAAGCGGGCATTCAGGTCGACCTCGTTCAGGAGTTGCAGGGGCACGCCGGCGTTGTTGGCGTAGACCATGTTCGCCAGGCCTATGAAGGGGATCGCCCGTTCGGCATCTCCTCGCAGGCTCGCGAAGCCTCCCTCGATCTCGATGTCGGCTTCCTCGGCGGAAAGGGCGTATGCCGCCAACTTGACGATCTGGCCGCGCAGCTTCTGCGCCGCCCCCATCACGGCGCCAAGCCCCGAGACGGCGAACTGGCTCGCGTAGGTGCCGGAGAAGCCGACATAGGCATTGTTCTGCTGGTTGAAGCCGGTGCTGACGTTGACCTGCTCTGGCGTGAGCCCGAGCACGTCGGCCACGACCTGGGCCGAGGCCGTCTCGTGCCCCTGGCCTTGAGGCGTGGTGCCGATGTTGACGTTGACCTCGCCGAAGAGGTCGAGCTTGACGATCGCAACCTCGCCGTTGCCGGAAAAGGGCATCTTCGGGTTGATGATTTGGGATTGACCGAAGTTGTTGGTCCCCGAGTCAAGAGTGGATCCGATCCCGATGCCGATCCGCTTGCCGCTCCCCGTGCCAAGCTCGCCTTGGCGCTGGCGCCAGGCATCGGCGTGGACCAGCTCGAGTGCCATGTCGAGGCTGCGCGGGAGGTCGCCGGAGTCGTAGATGCAGCCATTCGGCGTCTCGTAGGGGTAGTCCTCCGGCTGGATGTAGTTGAGCTTTCGGACCGCGACGGGGTCGAGGCTGAGCTCCCGTGCGACGATGTCGATGATCCGTTCGACGAGCCACAGGTGCTGCATACGCGAGTAGCCGCGGTTGGGCACCGTCGGGCACTTGTTCGTCACAGTTTCGGTGTAGTCGACCCGGACGTGCTTCAGCTTGTAGCAGCCGGGGACGACCTGAGACCAGATGACCGCGCCGAGCGGCTCGTAATGCAGGTAGGCACCGGCGTCGTCGTAGGCCAGAACCTTCAGGCCGAGGATCGTGCCGTCGGCCATCACGGGTACCTGGACGTCGAGGAAGGTGCGCTCGTTGCCGTGACCGGCGGTCATCATGTGCTCGGTGCGGTACTCGGTCCAGTGCACCGGCCGCCCGGCCTTCTTCGAGAGCAGCGCGAGGGCAGCGATCTGAGGAAAAAAGCCGATCTTGTTGCCGAAGGCCCCCCCGATGTCCTTGGTGACGAAGTTGAACTTGTTGATCGGCACGCCGATCGTCGGGCCTATCACCATGGCGGCGAACATCGGCATCTGGTAGTTCGACAACACGTCGACGACGCCGGTTCCACGGTCGTAACTGACGATCGCCCCGTTGCACTCGAGCGGTGCCGAGGAGAAGCGATGGAAGTGCAGGCGATCGATCTTCACGACGCAGTCGGCGCTTTCCAGGGCGAAGTCCACGTCGCCGTAGTCGAAGACGCCGTGCCAGACGACGTTGGTGGCTGCCTCCTCGTAGAGAAGCGCGGCCGCGGGGCCGGCAGCCGCGACGGCGTCGGTCACGACAGGGAGTGGCTCGTAGTCGACCTCGACCAACTCGGCGGCGTCGCGGGCGGTCTCGCGACTCTCGGCAAGCACGACGGCGACGGCGTCACCCTGGTAACGCACCTTGTCGACTGCGAGCGGCCACTCCGACATGAGCGAGCCGGGAGGTGGGGCGATGGCGAAGAACGGCGTCTCGCACATCGCCTTTGCCTCCTCTCCAGTCAGCACCGCGTACACGCCTTCGAGAGCGAGTGCCTCCTCTGGGTCGATCGAGACGATGCGGGCGTGCGCGTAAGGGGAGCGCACGAACCAGGCGAACCCCTGCCGGTGCATTCCCTGGTCGTCGACGAAGGCACCCTCGCCCCTCAAGAGCCGCCGGTCCTCCTTGCGCGGCAGGCGCCGACCAGACCAGGTGGCCCGCCGGGCAACTTCAGTCTCGCTCGCCGTAGTCACCCCGCCTCCCCTTGGTCGGAAACCTCATCCTGGTCGAGCTCGCCCAGCCCGCCGGCGCCACGCGCAGCCGACCGGATTGCCTTCACGATGTTGACGTAGCCCGTGCAGCGGCAGACGTTGCCCCGTATCCCCCGGCGGATCTCCTCGTCGGTTGGCGCCGGGTTGTGCCGCAGCAGATAGGTGGCGCTCATCAGCATGCCCGGCGTGCAGTAGCCGCATTGAAGCGCGTGGTTGGCCCGGAACGCCGCCTGCAGCGACGAGAGCTCACCGTCTGAACCGAGGCCCTCGACTGTCTCGATCTCGGCGCCGTCGAGCTGGGGCGCGAGCATCATGCAGCTCTTCACGAGCTTGCCGTCCACGATCACGGTGCAGGCGCCGCAGTTGCCCGTGTCGCAGCCTATGTGGGTCCCTGTCATTCCGAGGGTGTCGCGTAGGAAATGCACCAGCAGTTGGCGCGCCTGCACGGTGCGGGTTACCCGCTCGCCGTTCACGCGAAGTGTGACGGCGTGGGTGGTCCCGAGCTCGCTCACCCCGCCTCCCTGCTGCCTCGGTCCGCGATCGCGTCCATCACCGCCCGGTATGCCATCACCCTGGCCATCTTCTTGCGGTACCCGCTGCTGGCGTGGATGTCGGAGACCGGCTCGAGGCCTTCTCCGACCACTTCGGCCGCCGCCCGCACGGCCTCGGCCGTCGGCTCAGCGCCGAGAAGCGCGTCCTCCATGGCCTTGTGGCGGATTGGCACGTGAGTGACGCGGGCAAGCACGACGCGGGCCATCTCGATCCGCCCGTTGCAGCGAACGACCGCGGCGGCGCGTACGATCGCCTTCGCATCGGCTGCGACGGCGAGCGAGGCGTACCCCGCTCCCCCGGGGCGCAGAGGCGGCACGGCGACCGAGACGAGCAGCTCCCCAGGCTCGAGGGCCGTGGAGAAGTAACCCTTGAAGAACTCGACCGCCGGCACCACCCGTTCGGTGTTCGACGATCGGATCCGCATGATGGCGTCGAGGGCCACGAGCAGCGGCGGGAGGTTGTTGGTCGGGTCGCTCAGACAGCAGTTACCGCCGAGCGTGCCCTTGCTGCGGATCTGCTGGTCCTCGATGCGGCCGGCGACATTGGCGAGAATGGCGTGCCCGGCGCGAACCTCGGCCGAGCGGTCGAGCTCGTCGTAGGTGACGCAGGCACCGACCTCGAGGCCGCCGTCGCCGCCCTGGGCGATCCCTCGAAGCTCGGAGAGCGACGAGATGTCGACGAGCAGCTCGACCGAGGCGACGCGGTTCTTCAAGACGTTGACGAGGCTCTGGCCTCCGGCGAGCGGAGCAGCACCGTCATGGCCAGCGAGCAGCCCGAGGGCTTCATCGACGCTGTCAGGCCGGACGTACTCGACTTGCTCGAGCAGCATGATCCTGCGGACCTCCTTACCCGCCGGGCCGCCGGCGCCGGACGATCACGCGCCGGCGTCGGTTCCGCGGCACCGGTTACGACTGAGCGAAGCTAATCTCGGTTTGATCAACTGTCAATATTCCTCGGGTTGCCCGGCATAGCGATACCCCCTTCGGAGCGGGGTGGGAGTGTCCGTCGGCGACCGCTGTCAGCCCCTCACACGAAAGCTGCCTCGCGGGCCTTTACCAGGCGCCACATCGCTAGGTGCAGCGGCACCGGGACGCCGCGGGCGATCCCCTCACGCACGAGTGCGCCGCTTATGAAGTCGACCTCCGTCGGTCGGGAGGCGAGCACGTCTTCGAGCATCGAGGGCAGGTGTTTGTAGTCGCCTCGGGCCGTCTCGCCGCGCCCGACGGCTTCCAGGTTCATGTCCCACGGATCCTCGAACAGTTGCACCCCGGCAGCCGCGGCGACCGCGCGGCCCTCGTCGACGAGCGCGTGGGCGAGGTGACCTAGATCGCTCAGCTCGGCGCCCTCAAGGAAATGGTGGTCGTGCGGCAGGCAGGTCAGGGCGCTCAGCGCGCTGACCGTGGCATTGAAGATCAGCTTGGACCACATCGCCGGCGTGACGTCGGTAAATGCCTCGGCGCGAAGCCCGGCGGCGCGCAGGCGGTGTGCCACGTTCTCGGCTGTCGCCGGGTCGGGCCGGCGCAACTGGGAAGGACCGAGCCAGGTCGGGGCGTCGAGCTCGTACTCGACGGCGGCATCGCCGTGGCGCCGGCCGCTCATGAACGTGACCGAGCTGAGCACTGCCCAGGGACCACCCGACACGACCACTGCGTCGGCTCCGAGGCCGTTCTGGCAGGTCATGACCACAGCCTCCGGAGAGCGCCCGGCTAGCGCTGCAACCGCGGCGCCCAACTGGTTCGCTTTGGTCGCCATGATGGCCAGGCAGAAGGGCGGCAGCTCGGCGGGATCGGTACTGGCATGCACCTTGGCCACTCGCTCGGTCTTGCCGGTGACGGTGAGCCCCTGCTCTCGAAGCGCCTCAGCATGGTCTCGGCGCCGCGTCAGCACCCAGACCTCGCCGAGGGTGGCGAGGTGGGCGGCGAACAGGCTGCCGATCGTCCCGCCGCCGGCAACGACGACCGGCGGCCAGGCTTCGTCAGGCCCGAGCAGGTCCAAAGCCGGGCACATGGTCTCGCGCCCGCCGAGGGCACGTCGGGTCGGCGTCGAGGCTCACCCGGTCGCACGCCGCGCCGGGACGGCGGCTCCGGCTTTTGTCAGAGGCTCGAACACGACGGCGCTGCCGAGCGCCTCGGCGAGAGAATTTGCCGTGGCGGCGAGGTGGTTGTGCAGCTCTAAGGCGGCTGCCTCGGTGTCGTGCTCGATGCAGGCGCGCAGCAGCACCTCGTGCATCTTGATCCGCTTGGCCGGCCTCGCCGCGGGCGCCATCGCCAGCCGGTAGCGCTCACTCGACTCCCAGAGTGGCTCGATCAGACGGAGCAGCCAGATCGAGCGCGCCGCGCGGTAGATCGAGAGGTGGAACTCACTGTGCGCACGCCATCCGCCGACTGATCCGGTCGCCTCAGTGCGCATCGAACTGAGAGCGGTCCTGGCGCGCGCTTCGTTCTCCGGGCCAAAGGCGCGAGCTGCGCGGGCGATCGCCAGCGGCTCGAGCGCGAGACGCGCCTCGTATATCTCACACAGGTCGTCTATCGAGAGCTTGGTGATGCGGGCTCCCTTGTGCGGCACGTTCTCCACGAGCCCCAGCGCGTCGAGGCGGCGCACCGCCTCGCGCACCGGCATCGGGCTCATCTCGAGAGCAGCAGCGAGGTCCTCGATCGGGATGCGCTCGCCTGGCTTCAGCATGCCGGTCAGGATTGCCTCGTGCAACGAGATGAAGGCCTTCTCGGCCAGGGTGCGGTGGTCCCCCACCGGGGAGTGGTCACCCAGCGACCACGACCTTGCGGCCTTGTGGGCGCTCTTGTCAGCGAGCACGGGATCATGCTACAGGCCGCCCCCGGCGCCGAGCGTCCATCGAGCCGTCCATTGTGTCGTTGATCAACATGGCTGGCGGCGTGTTCTGATCTGTGATCAACCATCGGTGCACCCCGAGCAGCGGTGCCGAGTTTGCCCCCCAAGGTGGCAGGCCGCCCCAGGCTTCTTCTGCTGCTCGAGGTCACCCGCCGCCGACTTGGCACCCGGGCGCAGGCGGGCTCTGGTCCGCGATGGCTGCCGGGCCTCGAGTCGCTCGCCGGGCCAACTCCCGTCCGCGCGCGGGCCGCCGGGAGAGCGCGCGTGCCACTTCGTAGCCGGAGACGGCGTTGAGGCCCGGGCCCGGCCAGATGCCGGCGCCGATCAGCCACAGGCCCGAGACGG
>JBOGHY010000075.1:0-13850 GCA_050742375.1 Acidimicrobiales bacterium
AGAGCGGACGATTGCGACGGTCTTGAAAACCGTTGGGTGATGAGCCCCGGGGGTTCGAATCCCCCTCCCTCCGCCCAGCTAGCGGCCTATTTTCGAGGCCTAGCTAGCGCTCGCTTATCGAATCCATGGCGCGTCCATGCCGCGGGAGCTCGACGACCGCTGGCCGCTGATCGTGCTGGGCAGCGGCGATTGCCTCGTCGAGCTGCCTTGCGATCGCCTGGTCACGCTCATCGGTCGCGTGCTGGAACCGCGAAGTCGAGCACCTGACGCAAAATCGTGAAGCTCCGCCGGACACTTGACGGGGCGAAGCGCGACGCGAGGCCGTTCACCCACGCCTGCGCCTCGGCGTGGGTGAGCTGGGCGAGCTGCGCCTGACCGAGCACTGGGAGCACGTTGTCGTCGAGCACCTGCCGGTCGCGATATCGCGTCGAGACGCGATGCCCGCCTCGCGTGAGCCACCACTGCTCCACGATGTTCTCGACGCGCGTCCGTGTGCCACTCGGGTCAATGAAACGACCGCGCACGCCATCGCTTCGCGCTTCGCCCAGCGCGTCGAGCGCCTCTTGACGGCTGGCAAGGGTGCCAAGGGTCACTCGCTTTCCCAGCTGAGCCCGTCGCGATCAAACGCTTCGCGATCGCGAACCAGCGTCGACGGCCGATGGCCCGCTCTCGTCTTCCACCACGAATCCGCGAAATCACCGACCGTCTGACGACTCGCGTTCCTATCAACGACGATGCGCGCGTCGTAGGTGGCCGCGAAGCGTCCCAACGCTTGCGCTGCCTCGCGTCGCGTATCGAATGTGCCGACAGCCATCTGCCGCCCTCGAACGCCTACGCGTGCTTGAAAGCGACCAGAACGGGCTCGCCTGATCGTCCCGAATGCGGATCGCCCCATTGTTGCCTCCTCGATAGAGGAGGCGGTCTTCCCATTGTTCGTCGCGCCTCACGCGCGCCTCAATCCGACCTGTGCCGAGTGCCATCGCACTTTTGGCGACGCAAGACATCTCCTCGAGCAGCACCGTCCTTCCAGCAGAGTCTTTCAGCGCGGCTCCACCTGGCACCGTGTGCCTAAGGTGTGCTGCCCTGTGCGCCCCTTTGGGGGACTGATGCATGCCGTAAATCTGCCTCTCTGTCGTGCCGGGAGGGAGGACCGATCCCGGCGTGCCTTAAACGTGCCTAATACGGGACGGCGAGAGAGCTCACCTGTGCGATGGGGCTCACGCCGCTTGACGGCGAACGAGCCAGATTGTCACGGCGAACAAGAGGGTTGACAGCCCAAGCAACCAACCACCCTCGATCCATTGGAATGGCCAGAAGTGACTCGCCGGCTGAAAGTTGGCCAACTCCGTGTAGCCGTGCTGTAGGAGGCACTGCGTTGGGCTGAGGGCGCCTGAGGTCGAGACGCCCTGGCCTGATCCAACGAACGCCGCGGGACAGAGCCGCGTGAGCAGATTGAAGGGGATCTCACCTCCGAACGCGAACTTTCCTCCCCTGGTCCACCACTCACTCAGGATCAGAGCTGTCCCAGGGATGTTCGAGTCCTTGGCGACCAGCGCTGTGAGGTAGTGCTCGCGCAAGACGCTCGCGGCGATGATGGCGAGCCCGGCGTAGACGGTGAGGGTGGCGACGATCGCGGGGACGATCCGACGGATGAGCGTGCCGGCGAGCACGCCGACCGCGAAGGCCGCCAGTGTCCAAGCAGCAAAGTCGATCCCGCGCAGGTCGAAGAGTCCAGGAGAGAGCTCACTCGGTGTCGAGAACGAAGAATGATTGCCGGCAGCGAAGTAGGGCTGGTAGTACCAAGAGACCAGGACGCTGAAGGCTCCGGCCAGCACGGCCAGGGTGATCCCGAGCGCCACGAGCTTGGCGAGCGCCCAGCGCCATCGCCCATAGGCCTGGGTCCAGGCGTAACGGAAGGTTCCGGTTTCGAACTCACGCGCGAGGAGCAACGGTCCGACGAATGCCCCGATCAGCGCGGGCACAGGCTGGAGGACCAGCCCACTTTTCAAGAGCAGATTTGCGTTCTCGAAGGTGACGACCAGGTTGAAGCAGGCAGCCGACCCTGCTGGGTGGCAGGCCACCGCGGTCGCGTACGCGTGGTGCAGCGAAAGACCCTCGATCCACAACCAACACGCGAGTGCTCCGAGGAAGGCCGCGACGCCGGCTAGCGCGACACGGTGATGGCGCCAGATGACCCAGCCCATGCGGCGCCACGGGACTGGTCGCAGGCGGGCGTCCTCAGCTGGACGAGCAGGCAAGGTGAGCGTGGTCATTTCGCAAGCTCCGATCGATCGCGGCCACCGCTGCGGCTCGGCCCAGGCAGCGCTGCGGCCTCGGGCTCACGCAGATAGGCAATATTCAGTTCCTCCAAAGTGATCGGCCGCGCCTCCCAACCCGGGGGAACCGGGTCGGAGGTGCCGTCGGAGCGGACGCGAACGTGAACCCGCGATGCGTCGTGGCTGGCGTGCACGACGTTCCAGTTCTTTGCATAGTGCTCGTACTCCGCGACCGGGCCGGTGAGGACCCGGTGGTGGGCGAGGAGATCGTCGACCTCGCCGACCACCTGAACACGACCGCGCGAAAGCAGCACGAGGTAGTCACAGACCCGCTCGAGGTCCGCGAGGATGTGGGAGGACAACACAACTGAGAGGCCATCGTCGGCGACCGCTGCCATCACCGTCGCCATGAAATCGATCCGGGCGAGCGGATCGAGCGAGGCCATCGGCTCGTCGAGCACGAGGAGCTGCGGCCTTCGCGCGAGCGCCAGCGTCAACGCGAGCTGGGCCTGCTGGCCGCCAGACATCTGGCCTGCCTTCTGCCGAAGTGGAATTCCGAGCTCATCGAGACGCTGCTTGCCATAGGCCTGGTCGAAGCGGCGGTTCAAGTTGCGCGTTTCGTGGATGAGGTCACCTGCCGACAGGTTCTTGTAGAGCGGTGTGTTCTGCGCCACGAACGCGATCCCGTCGAGTGCGGCGGGAGAACCAGCGGGACGACCGCCGAGCACCGTCACTTCGCCGCTCGTTGGCACTGCGAGACCGACCGCGAGGTTCAACAACGTCGTCTTTCCTGCACCATTTGGACCGACAAGCGCAACGACGTGTCCTTCCGGGATCGCCAGCGTGCAATCGTGCAGTGCCTTCGTTTGACCGTAGGACTTGCCGAGCGCGCGGGTCTCGATGATGTTGGTCATGCCACACCCTCCGCGTCGGGCCGGGTCGCGCGCTGGCCGGCAACGTTTCCACCGCGCTCACGAAAATCCCGCATCACGTTCACCATGAGCGCATTGATCCCATCTTCGTCGAGCCCAGCCGCGTCGGCGGTCGCGACCCACGAGACGAGCGAGCGCCGAAGCTCCGTGAGCACGGGGAGCGCCACCTGATTGAGCGTCGCCTCGATGAACGTTCCCTGGCCGGGTCGTCCGATGGCGAGGCCCTTCATTTCCAGTTCTCGGTACGCCTTCATCACCGTGTTCGGATTGATCGCCAACTGCGCGACCGCATCTCGGACCTTCGGAAGCTGATCGCCCGGTGACAGGTAGCCGAGACGCAGCGCGTGTTCGACCTGCTGGACGATCTGCATGAACGTCGGCACGCCAGAAGCGAGATCGAGGTGGAACTCGATCGACGGGACTCGCCGCTGTGTCGTCGCTTCGCTCTCGTCCTTATCTTCTGTCATAGCACAACGATACAGCGGCAGGAGCGTCTGTCGACAGCGCCCGTCCAATCAACCGTGGCTCGCCGTTGTCCCGTCGCCCACCGTTCGAAGCCCGCCGCTTCGGATCGCGTCGAGCTTTGCAGCTGCTGCGTGGTCAATCTCAGGGAAGAGGTGGCCATATCGGTCGTAGGTGAACGACACACTGGTATGCCCAGCCCGACGCGCGATCTCCGAAGGATCGACCCCGGCCGCGGCGAGCAACGCAACGCCGGTGTGCTTGAGATCGTGCGGGCGAAGTGGCGCAAGCCCGGTTCGTTCCACGGCCGGTCGCCAGACGCGCGTTCGCCAGTCTTCGGCGCGCCATCGCAAGCCGTTCGGTGTCGTGAAGAGATGTGACTCGCTCCCGAACCGAGCGACGTGGAGCCGGAGGTCGGCGACGACGGAAGATGGCAGCGTTATCGAGCGCCTCCCCGCCTTCGTCTTCGGTGGTCCCTCATGGAGCTGACCGCCGATTTCGACGAGGTTGTTCGCAACTCGAAGCCGGCCGCTCATGAGATCGAGATCAATTCTTCGCAGGCCCAACGCTTCCCCGATGCGCAGCGTTGCCCAAGCCATGACGAGCACCATCGCTCGCGAACGAACGTCGACGGTCGCAGCAAGAAGCTCCAACTCGTCGGGCGTGAGGAAGCGAGCCTCGAACCATTCGCGGCGAGGGAGGACGATCCGCTCGGACGGGTTCAGGGCAAGGACGCGATTGTCGACGGCGTAATTGAGCACCTGCCGAAGTACCGTGAAGCATCGCTGAACCGTTGCTGGCGCGACGCGCACCGCGAGGCGATTCACCCACGCTTGGACCTCTTCGTGAGTGAGTTCAATGAGCTGCGCGTCACGAAGCTCAGATAGGAGGTGACGGTCGAGCACGATCCGATCGCGTGCACGCGTCGAGACTCGATGCCCCGTCCGCGTGAGCCACCACTGCTCCGCGATGACCACGAAGCGAGTGCGTCCACGCGTCGGGTCGATGAATCGGCCATGCAGGCCTCCGCTCCTGGCGTGGGCAATCGCGTCGAGCGCGTGCTGTCGGGATTCGTAGGTGCCGAGGGTCAACTGACGGCCGAGGTGCGACACCCTCGCTTGCCAAAGCCCACTCGGCAAATGGCGAACGGACCCCGCCGATGGCCTACCCACCGCGCACCGCCGACTGAGGGAACGTGTACTGACCGTGCCTAACACGTGCCTGAAATTCGACGAACAGACCCAGATGGCCGAGTCGAGCGCCCGAACCGGCTACCGATCTGAGCTGCGCTGATCTTGTTCTCGGGGTGCTCTCGCGCGAACTCCACCTGGCACTGCGTGCATAAGGTGTGCACAAAGGGGTTCACCCGCAGGGACGTCCGGCAGCACTGACGACACCTCTCTTGGCTCGCGCGCGATACGCGCGGTGGCCACGACCTGAGTCTCACCGCCGGACCGGAAGCCGCTCGATCCGACCCACCCCGTATTCGCGCGCGCACTTTCCTGACCGCTATTGCCCGACTGTGCCGCTCAGAGACCACGACGTTTGTGGACTCTGTGTGGTCCGCCGACCCCTGTGAACAAGACAAACGGTCGCTGAACTGGTCGGGAAGGCGGCATTCGAACGCGCGACCTCAGCGTCCCGAACGGCCCCAGCGGCTGGCTCATGGGTTGCCGGCCGATCCGGCCCGCCTGCGACCTCGCGAAGGCGACGTCGATTCACGCTGCGCCTCGGCATCGCTCACGCTGCGCCGCGCAGCCATCTCGAAGGGATCACTCGTACACTTGGTGCGTGACGTCGGATTCGATCCGTTCCGAGGTTGAGCTGAGCGCCGAGAACCGTGCACGCCGCGATGGGGCCTACCGACGTCTTCGCGACTCGGCCAGGGCCTATGAGCGCTTTGTCGGTCGGCAACTCGCGCCCGATGGGACGGTAATGGTCCAGGACCTCGAGGAGATGGCTCAGGCCCAGGCAGCGGTGGAGTCGGCCGAACGTGACCTGTGGCAGGTGCGCGAAGAGTTGCTCGGGTGGTCCCGTCCCGCGTGGGCTCCGAGCGCCGCCAGCGTCGCCGAGTGGTTCTCAGACGAGGACAGCGCGGCTGACGAGTGACTCGGGCGGTATGCCACGAATCACGTCAAGCCGAGCACTGCCTTGAGGGCTTGACCGAGGGCTGTCAGATCCGACGGTGTCAGGCGCCCGAGTGATCGCACCAACAGCGGCCGCTCGATTACGAGCAAGCGGCCCGCTCGTATGACGGACCGTTGCTGCAGGCCCGCGGCTCTCCAATCCGAGATCACCACGTCGCCGAGACCGGGCTGTGGCAGGAACCTGGCGCTGCTCGTCACCATGGCAACGACGAAATCGGGTCCGGAGTTGTACGCCGGCACCGAGATCACGCAAGCGGGTCGAGTCTTCGGCCTGGTTGGTGTACGGGAACGGCACTCGAACCGGCTGTCCGACGCTGCAGAATGCCCGCGCCGCGCAGTCCCGGCGCGCCCGATGCTATCACCGGTTATCCTCCATCGAGCCAGCCAGGGCGCAGTTCTACCTTGAAGTCGGCGTCACGGCTGCTGGCCTCGACGAACGCCAGGTCGAAGGCGGCACGGCGTGTCGGGGCGAGCTCGCGTTCACGCCGACCGCGCCCGAGTCCGTGTTGCCTCGCTGCGGCGTAGGTGGCACAGAAGAGGCCCTTCGCGAAGTCGTCACCGACGAGCACCGCGCGCAGCTCGCCGAGCTCCTGCTTGACGACTTGCTGGGGTGTACGCCGGTCGGCGTCAGCCTGCCAGGCTTGAAGTTCACGGCGAGACCACAGGCGGGGCCGCCCTGCGCCGAGGTCGAGCACCGGTTGTCCGGATAGCGCCGCAGGGGCGGTTGACTCCTCTCCACCACCCCGGCTGATTCAGCGGTAGTGCGACCGATGGCGTACCCGCGGAGGCCGCGGGGGACACGTAGCGATGGCGCGTCCATGGCGCGGATCGGCGGCATTCGGCCGAAATGCCTGGTCGGCCGTCTTGAAAACCGTTGGGTGATGAGCCCCGGGGGTTCGAATCCCCCTCCCTCCGCCCGTTGGAATATCCTCGGACAGCCGGACCACGCTCTCGAGCCCCCGGTCCTTTCGACGATGATCCCCGACACCGCAGCCACCGGTCTGACGGCCTCCCCGCCACCAACGCCCACACGGCGCCGGCCGCGCCGGCGGACGATCTTCGCGCTGGTGGGTCTTTTGGCCGCCGCGGTGACCTTCGCCATCGTTGCCGCCGTCGTCGCCAACTCCAAGGGCGCGGCGCAGCCAGGCACCGCGCCGGGGCCTACCCTCGCGGTCTACAAGGGCTCCGGCCCGCGGGCACCCCAGCTTCGCCTGAGCTCTCTCGGCGGCGGGTCTTTCGACCTCGCCGAGCTCGGTCACCGACCGATCGTCGTCAATTTCTTCGCCTCGTGGTGCAGCGCCTGTCAGTCCGAGCTCTCCGCCGTGGCACGCGTGGCGAAACGAAGCGGGGTGGCCTTCTACGGCATTGACACGAACGAGACCTCTCTTCCCGAGGCCCGCCGCCTGCTGGCCCGCGCCGATGCGACGTACCCGGTCGGTGTCGGCGGCACCGCCCAGGGCGACGACTACAGGGTGCCAGGGCTTCCTACGACGGCCTTCGTCTCCGCCTCGGGCCACATCGTCGCCGCTGTCTACGGGGCCGTGACGACACCGGAGCTCTCTCGCTGGGTGGGCGAGCTCTCCACCGGGAAACGGCTGACGCCGTGAGCTCGGCCGGCGCCTCTTCCAATGGAGCCTCCTACGGTGCCCGCAGGCGTGCGGCGGGTGCGAGACGTCGTGCCGCCGGCACAAGAGGAGGTGAGGGCTCCGGCGCCCTTCGACGGCACAGGCCTCCATGGCGGCGAGGCTGGCTGATCGCCGTCGTCGTCGTCGTCGTCTTCATCGGAGCGGCGATCTGGGTGGACCTGCCGGTGCCGGTGACCAGGTCCAACCGAGCCTCGCAGTCGGTCAGCTACGTGAACTCGCTCAAGTCCGACGCCTCCACCTGCGTCGCCGGGTTGCGCGAGTCGTTCAGCATCGAGGCGCTCGTCCTGGCGGGCAGGGCCTCGGTCTCGGACCGCTCGAGGGTGCCGTCGCTGCTCACCGACGACTACAACGCCTGCAGCCTCACCGACAACAACATCTACGAGATGGAGTCGAACCTGCCGGCGCCAACTTTCACCGGCGGGGCGAAGCTCGGCGCCCTCAACACCGCCCTGTACGACTGGCAGATCCAGGGGGCCGAAGGCACGATCGGGGCGCTTTCGACGCTCCTCGGCCCACCGACCGATCTCGGCGCCCGCGCGCAGCTGCTCAGGGCCGAGCATATTCTCGCCAAGCGGCACCAGACCGCCGAGCGTGCCTGGGCGGCGGCCGCCCGGGCAGTCGGCGCCCGGCTCCCCGCTCTCGACTTGCCACAGCCGCCGCCTGGGGAGGTCGGAACCCGCTCCCCGGGCTGATCGCCCGAGCCTCGCCTCCACCGGCCGGACACGGCCTCCGCAGCGCTTCAGCGCTCCGGCCTCGAGACGAGGGCGTGCAGGTGCGGCTCCGGGCCCTCCTCGTCGTGCAGCCACCGGATGAGCCAGCTGAACACGACCGGCACGAAGACGATGAAGGCGAAGGCGAAGAGGACCGCCGCGGAGATCTCCTGATTGTTGATGAGCGTCACGGTGCTGGTGCCGCCCCGGGCGAAGGCCGGGTACCAGACGTGGCGGGAGAAGCCGAGGGAGTACGCCGCGATCCAGATCGACCACATCGCTATGCCAGCAATCACGATCTTCTTCGGGCCCGGGACGGCCGCAACGGCGAGAGAGGAGTCCGTCAGCTCGAGCCACAGCCCGATCCCGGCCAGCCCGAGGCTGGCCGCCTCGCAGAGTACGAGGGCCGGGTGCCGGCCGACGGCGTCGACTGCGGGCGGGATCCGCCACAAGATGGCGACTAGGGCGAAGATCACCACCATGATCCACGACCGCGCCCGTACCGGGCCACCGCGTCGCCTGCCCATTCGCGAGGTAGGGCGCCCGGTGCTGCCGATGACGTTGCCGGCGAGGCGCTCTCGCAGCCGTCCCGGGCACCCGAGCACGAGGAGCGGCGGCACGACATAGGCGAGAAGGGCGAACTGCAGAGTCTCGACGAACAAGTGGCGCTGCGCCTCCGCGTCGACGGGCGGCGAGATCACGGCGATGAGCACCACAACCCCGGCCGCCAACACGGCCTGCCTGGGGATGACCTGCTGCCACCTTGGCGGCCGCAGCGCTCCCGCGCCGGCGGCCGGGTCGGTCACACCGAGCGTCGGCGCTGGAAGAACCCCCAAAGCATCACGGCGACAAAAGTGCCGACCGGGATGGCGAAGGTGAGGACCTGGGCAACCACCATGTCGTTCGAACCAGTGGCACCGAGCATGACGGTGGTCACCTTCCTTCCTGGGCCACTCGGCCCTGGCTGTCCGCGCTGCGCCACGAGCGGTTCAGCGCCACCGGCGTAGCCGCGAGGGCTCTACAGGGCATAGAACAGGATCCAGAAGAGGAGCTCGACGCCGGCGGCGTACCACAAGAACACCGAAGCATTCTCGGCCGATATTCGGAACGACCGGGCCGGTGGCAGCTGCGAGCCGGCCGGTCCACCACCGCCCTCCTCCCGCAGGGCCCGGCGCAATCTGAGAGAGCGGGCGAGCAGGGTCTCCATCCAGTACGTGACGCCGAGGAGGAGAGCGATGTTCATGCCCGCCCACCCGATGAAGCACGAGGCGTAGCCGCTCGACCCCGGGAAGAAGGGCAACGAGGTGAGCTCCCAGATCTGAAGTCCGAGAGCAAGCAGCCCGCCCCCCACCGCCGTCCAGCCGGCGACCTCCCAGTCCACGAGCGACCGGGCACGCATGCGGCGAAGTCCGTAGTAGTAGAGCACCGCCACGCCCAGCGTGACGCCGAATATTGCTGCCCCAGTGTCCGTCGGCGCGGTCACACCACCGGGACGCCACAGGCGGAAGTTGTTGGCCGAGCGCAGGTAGAAGTAGGTGAACGCAAGGCTGGCGAAGGCGAAGGCGGAAAGCCCGATAAGAAGGCGCGCCCCCGTGAAGGAGCTGTCCTCCTCGCAGCGCTGTTCGTAGACGAGGTCGTCCGACCTCGACGGCACCGCGCCGGCGGTCGGCTCCGGAGTGGACATCGCTGTCATCGATCGGCCTCCAAGCCCTTCGCGTCGCTACCTCCGGGCGGTCCGACAGATGGCGGTCCCCCCGGGCCCCCTATGTTGCCTCCGGGACTGCCGCCGGTCCCGCCCGCGCCGGGGCCCGACGGCGCGCCTGCGCCAGCAAGAGCTCCGGGCGGGCCCGTAGCCGCCGTCACCAGCGGAAGGTAGGCCGGCTCGAGGTCTGCCACGGGCGGCGCGTCGGACTCGCCGTAGCCGTACGGATCGCCAAGCACGACAGGGATCCGCTCGAAGTTGTAAAGCGGGATCGGCACGGGCACCATCCACTCGAGCCCCTTCGACTGCCACGGGTTCCGCTCGGCCCTCTTCGGCACGATGAAGATGTTCCACACGAAGTTGAAGATGAAGATGAGGAACGAGCTGCCGAGCAGGTATGCCGAGATGCTGGCGATGTCGTTCAGGTCCTGCAGGCGCGGGGCGTACTCGAAGACACGCCGCGGCATGCCGAGGATGCCGACGAGGAAGAGCGGGAAGAAGGTGGTGTTGAAAAACACGAACATCATCCAAAAGTGCGCCTTGGCGAGCTTCTCGTTCAGCTGGCGGCCCGTCATTATCGGTGTCCAGTAGTAGACGGCACCGAAGAAGGCGAAGACGAGCCCACCCATGATCGTGTAGTGGAAGTGCGCCATCACGAAGAAGCTCCCGTGCAGCGTCACGTCCACCGGCACGTCGGAGAGGAAGACCCCGCTTATGCCGCCTATGAAGAAGTTCCAATAGAACGCCACACAAAAGAGCATCGGCGCTGCGAAGCGTATTCGGGCTTTCCACATCGTACCCATGGCCACGAGGAAGACGAACCCGGTCGGTATCGAGATCAGCTCGGTGGTGAGCATGTAGAGCGGCCGCATGTTGGGGTTGATGCCGCTCTGGAAGAGGTGGTGCTGCCAGACGAAGAACGACAGCAGCGCAACGCCGAGCATGCCGGCGGCACCGACCTTGTAGGCGAAGAGGGGCTTGCGGCAGAAGACCGGGAGCATCTCGGCGACGATGCCGAAGCCCGGGATGGCGACGATGTACACCTCGGGATGGCCGAAGAACCAGAAGAGGTTCTCCCACAAGAAGCTCGAGCCGCCGTGCTCGTTGACGAAGAAGGCCGTCTGGGCGGTGCGGTCGAGGATCCCGATGTAGCAAGCAGATACGAGGACCGGCGTGGCGAGGACCATCAGCGCCACGGTGGCGAGGATCGACCAGACGAAGATCGGGACGCGCCCCCAGCTCATACCCGGGGCGCGGTAATTGATGATCGTTACCGCCAGATTGAACCCAGCGAGCACCATGCCCGTCCCGATCACGGCGAAGCCGACGAGGTAGGCGTCCATCCCGCCCGTCGACTGGGTCTGGAGCGTGGCGTACCCGGTCCAGCCCGTCGGGAAGCCCCCGAGCGGGATGGCGGCGACGATCGTGAGGTAGCCCGAGACGAAGATCCAGAACGAGGCCGCCTCGATGCGGGGGAAGGCCATGCGGCGCGAGCCGATCATGAGCGGCACGAGGAAGTTCCCGAGGGGACCGATGACGAGCGAGCTCGCCATCATCATCATGATCGTGCCGTGCTCGCCCACAAGGGCGATGTAGGTGGCCGGGTTGATGAGGTGGTTGCTCGGGCTCAGGAGCTGCGAGCGGATGGCCATCGCGAGGAGGCCGCCCGTGAATAAGAACAGGAGCACGCCGAAGATGTACTGGAGTCCGACGACCTTGTGGTCGAGGGTGTACTTGAAATAGCGTGAGTAGCTCCGGGGCTCCGGGGCGACCGGTGCTTGGCCCAGGGCCCTTAGGTGTACGTCGACCACCCCGGAGAGGCTCCCTCTGTCCGACAGCTGCTCGGGCAGCGGTTCCCGGCCGACGAGCTTTCCGAGCGGGTAGTTGAGGGCGCCGATGCCGAGCAGCCAGCCGAGCACCGCGAAGACGAGACCCAACACGATGGCGATGTCGTTCTCGCCGTTGTTCACCGGCACCACGTAATTGCTGGCGATGATGTTGCCGAAGAGATGGCCGAGGAAGTAGCCCCCGACCCACCCGACGGCGGCAGTGCCGAGATGCTGCTGCAGGTACCACGGCCTGCGGCGCGGCTCTTTGAGGCTTTCACCGCCGGCGGCGACGAAGGCGAGCTGGTCGGTCACTTGGATTCCTCCTTGGCGGCCACGCTGTAGGTCTCGACGTTCGAGTACGGGTCCTGGTTGTCCTGGTAGTAGCCACCGTCGGCACCGTTGGCGTCGGGCGTGTAGGTCCAGGCGAAGGGCGGCAGGAGCTTGGTGTTGGGCGCCAGGTACCTCTCGGTGTTCTTCGCCCAAGCCTGGAAGGCCTGTTTTTGGATGATCTTGGCCTGGGTCCACATCGCCCCGTGCCACATCCCGCAGAGCTCGTCGCAGCGGACGACGAATCCCCCGGGCCCGTTAGTGGTGGTGTAGGCGACGTTGTCGCTTCCCGGGTTGGCATCCGCCTTGATGCCGATCTGGTAGGCCCACCAGTCGTGGATGACGTCGAGGGAGGTGACGTGGAAGGCGACCGTCGTGCGGGTCGGCAGCACGAGCTTGTTCGACTCGAAGCCGCCGTAGCCCGGATAGCGGTAGGTCCACTGCCACTGCTGGCCGATCACCTGGACGACGAGGACGTTGCTCGCCTTCTGCGGCGGGTTCCAGATCGGCGCCGGGCCCTCGCCGCCCCCCGCACCCATCGGCGCTATCAGCTGGTAGGTGCCGAAGACGAAGGCCGCCAGCACGACGATGGTCGTGATGCCGATGTAGCCGGTCTGGACCTTGAGGTTCGTCCGCACTGACGGGCCCGAGACGTCGAGGCTCTCTCCCTTGGGCGCCTTCCACACGACGCTGGCATAGATGACGTAGAGCGTCACGAAGACGACGACGGGGATGGCCCCGAGGGCGAGCACGTTGAAGTCGAACTGGGCGCCGCCGGCGGAGGTCGTGAGGTCGCCCGGCGGGATGTGGGCTGCTGCCAGGGTCTGCCATAGGATGTCGGCGATCGCCGATATCACCAGCCAGATGATGAAAAGGCGCCTGCCGTGACCCGTCGTGCCAGGCTCGACGCGCCCCGCACCACCACCGGCGGCTGCGCTGTCCCCGCCGCTGCCCTCACCTGTGACTTGCGCCATCTATTGCACCTCCAAGAAGCCGCCCATGTAGCCCATGGTGGACATCGGGCCGCCGTTGCCGTACAGGTAGGAGAGCCCGCAGGGGATGAAGCACTGGAAGCGGTAGTTGCCCGGCCCCGGGGTCATGAAGGAGAACTTGATGATGTTGTGCGGCTGACTGAGGAGGCACGGCGCCACGGCGCACACGTTCGGGTTGTCGACGCCGGGAAGTGGCACGGCGATGTCGAGGGCCGGGACCATGAAGGTGTGCCCGATCCCGGCAGGCAGGGTGTTGCCGTCGAGGACGTTCGTGTTCTCACCGTTCTTGGAGATCCCGTGGCCCTGCACGAAGACCTTTCCCCCGAGCACGCCGGTGACATGGCCGAACCGCTGGTTGCGAAGCGGGCTCCCCGAGTCGAACTGCTCGGCGGTCACGTGGATGAGGGTGTGGGCGGGCAGCTGCCAGTAGGTCGAGTGTATCCACTGTCCCTGCGGGTTCTTGACGAGATAGGAGACCCACTGCGGGTGGATGCCGAAGCCGATCGACCCCACCGTCTCGAACGTCAGGTTGAGCGGGGTCCCCGGGGTGTGCTCGGCGGTGAAGTTGACCGTCTCCGGCTCGGTGGCAAGCCACTCCATCGCTCCGAACACGATGAGCACCACCGCGACCACGAACAGAACGCCGATGATCCCGGCCCGTGTGGACTTCTTCATCCCACCGACCCCTTTCCCTCTCCGTACATCCCTTGGAGACGTCGCCCCTCTCGGCGCGCGGCATCTGCGACGGATGGTAAACACATTTCTAGACCGACGCAACGCTTTCTGCAACCGTTTGCCGGCCACCACTTCTGCCTCGGGGCGAGCTC
>JBOGHY010000076.1:0-10216 GCA_050742375.1 Acidimicrobiales bacterium
AACGCGAGCGCCGTGGCAATCACGCCCGAGGAGTTGCTCATGCCCGCGACCTTGAACCCGAAGCTGAGCATCGCGGTGCCCGCCCCGAAGAACACGAGCAGTCCGGTGCCCAGGAACTCGGCGAACAGTGCTCTCGGTCTCATAGAAAGCCCCCATCTCATACCTAGCGTTCAACAGATGCTACCGACGCTTCCCGCTCCATTGAAGGATCCCACGGTCGCTTTCGCCTTCTGCATAGGGCGGCGGGTGATGGAACAGTTCGTAGTGTCCTGAGCCCGAGATTCGCAAGAAACGTGTCGCATCCGGGAATGTCCATCTGACTGGCGCGTTTTTCCTGTCGTACCTGCCGCCAGCACCACCGGGCGGCCGAGTTGAAGAAGTTCTTGGTCCAGATCGACGCCGAGGTGCCCGCCGACCTCGCCGTCCACCTCGTGCTCGACAACTACGCCACCCACAAGACGCCCGAGATCCGGCGCTTCCTGCTGCGCCATCCTCGCTTTCACCTGCACTTCACGCCCACGTCCGGCTCCTGGCTCAACGTGGTGGAACGTTGGTTCGGCGAGCTCACCACGAAGAAGATCAAGCGCGGGCGCACACGGGCGTGAGGGCCCTGGAGAAGGACATCAGGGAGTGGATCGCCCACTGGAACGAGAACCCTCGTCCCTACGTCTGGGTGAAGACCGCCGATCAGATCCTCGCAAGCCTCGCCCGCTGCTGCGAGCGGGTCTCGGCGGCAGCATCGGCTGGCTCGGAGGGCTGATGCCATTTCTTGCCCGAATCTCTGGCTCAGGACACTTGAGGGGACCGCAGGCGACCAGCCGAGCTCGGCAACCAGGCGCTTGAACAGACCGCCCGGGCGCGGGCTGGCGCCGAGGATCGCGACGCTTCGGGCCTCGAGCACCGCCCGCACCTGCGGGCGGGCGGGGGTCACTACTTCTCAAGCAGCTGCCTTGCCCGGGCGGGCAGGCTCTTTGCCCGGGCGGGCAGGCTCGCCATCCGGCCGCCTGCCGTCGAGCGCCGCTCGGCGCTGCGCCGATCGGCGAGCGCCGCCCGGGCTGCCTGCCAGCCGGGGATGCCGCAGACCCCGCCGCCGGCGTGCGTCGCCGAGCTGGCGTTGTAGAGCCCCGAGATGGGCGTGCGGTAGTCGGCGTAGCCGGGGGCCGGGCGCATGTGGAAGAGCTGCTCGACGGAGAGCTCGCCGTGGAAGATGTTCCCGCCGATGAGCCCGTACTCCTGCTCCATCTCGTAGGGCCCGACGATGTCGCGGTGCAGGATCGAGCCCTTGAAGTTCGGGGCCAGGTCGTTGTAGAGGTCGATCAGGCGGTCGGCGTAGGCCTCGAGCTCCGAGGTGTGCGGCTTCTCGGCGTAAGAGGCCGGTACCCACTGGCTGAACAGCGACATGATGTGGTGCCCCTCGGGGGCGAGGGTGCGGTCGAAGGTGGTGGGGATGACGCTGTCGGAGAAGGGGGCCACGGCCGGGCGGCCCTCGCGGGCGTCGAGGAAGGCGCGCTCCATGAACTCCATCGACGGTGCCATCTCGACCGATCCGGTGTGGTGCGGCTGCTGGTCGGTGCCCGGGTCGGCTGTGAAGCTCGGCAGCTCGCCAAGGGCGAGGTTGATCTTGACGACGCCGCTTCGGGTCTTCCAGTTCTCGATGTCGCGCACGAAGTCCTCGGGGAGCTCGGACCGGCCGACCTGGTCGAGGAAGGCCGTGCGAGGGTGCAGGCTCGTGACGACGACCGGAGCTCGGAGCTCCTCGCCCTCTTCGACGACGACCCCGGTCGCCCGGCCAGCGCGCACGAGGACCCGGTTCACACGCGTGCCGGTACGTATCTCTGCTCCGAAGTTTTGGGCGGAGCGTGCGATGGCGTCGGCGACGGCGCCCATGCCGCCCTCGGGGAAGCCCCACGAGCCGAGATGTCCGTCGCCCACGTCGCCGATCGAGTGGTGCGCCATGACGTAGGCCGTGCCCGGCTCGTAAGGGCCGGCCCAGGTGCCGATGACCCCGTTCACGGCGATGGGCGCCTTCACCTGGGGGCTCTCGAACCAGTCGTCGAGCAGGTCGGCGATGCTCATGCTCATGAGGCGGGTCACGTCGCCGATCGTGCGCACGTCGAGGCCGCGGTGGCGCCAGGCGAGCCGGAGGATCTCGGCGAGGTCCTTCGGGCGCCTCGAGCCGAGCTTGGGCGGAACGGTGAGAAGGAGCGGGCCGAGCACGTCGGCAAGCCCACCGAGCCAGGCGTCCCAGCGGGGCATCGCCTCCGCGTCGCGCTTTGAGAACTTGGCGATCTCGTCGTGGTTGGCCCTGGCGTCGTCGGACCAGATCTTGATGGAGCCCCCTTCGGGAAAGGCCTGGTAGTAGGGGCCCATCGGCCAGACCTTGTAGCCGTTGTGCTCGAGGTCGAGGTCGCGCACCACCGTCGGCGGCATCAGGCTCATGACATAAGAAAGCCGCGTCACCTTGTACTCGGGCGCCTCCGGCCAGGGCGCCTCGGTGGTTGCCGCCCCTCCGGTCTTGTGGCGCGACTCGAGCACGGTGGTGCGCAGGCCGGCTCTTGCGAGGTAGGCGGCCGCGACGAGGCCGTTATGGCCGCCTCCGACCACGATCGCATCGAAATTCGAGGACATGTCGCTCCTTTTCGGCGTTGCTCCATCTCCTGCGCCCCGGGCCGATCCTCGCCGGGAGGGTTTGACTGACTGTTCAGTCTATACACTTGCTGTCGTCCGGACAACAAGGAGCGGCGATGACAAAGCCCGGCGGCCCTGCCGCCACGAGGCCGGCGGCGGGATCACCGACCGGCGACGGCAGCGGCGCCGCCCCGGACGGCCGGCGTGCCCAGATGCTCGCCGCCGCCCTACAGGTGATCCTCGAGAGGGGCTTTCCCGACACCCGCATCGCCGACGTCGCCGAGCGCGCCGAGGTGAGCCCGGCTCTCGTCATCTACTACTTCAAGACCAAGGACCGCCTGCTCGCCGAGGCGATCCGCTGCGCCGAGGACCGCTGGTACGCCGAGGGACTGAGACGCATGTCGACCCTCGACGCTGCCGCTGCCCGTCTCGAGGTGGTCGTCTCGATGTCGTTCCTGTCCGAGGGGGGAGAGGACCTGGAAGACCCCTGGGTGCTCTGGCTCGACCTCTGGGCGGCCGCCGCCCGCCATCCCGAGGTCCGCGAGGCGCGTGAGGCCTACGACGAGCACTGGCGCGAGACGCTCCGCCAGATCGTCCGGGAGGGCCGGGGCTCGGGCGAGTTCGGAGACGTCGACGCCGACGACTTCGCCGTGGGCTTTTCGGCGCTTCTCGACGGGCTGGCGATCCAGGTGGCCCTCTCGGATCCCGTCGTCAGCGCCGAGCGCGCCTTCGAGCTCTCGATGCGCCTCGCCGCCGACCAGCTCGGCTTCGACTGGCAGCCACCGGGCGCCCGGCGCCCAGCTCGGGGCCGCCGCCCGTCCTCGCGGGGGCGAGCGAGCCGAGCGAGCGCACCGGCCAGGCGCTGACCGGGCGCCGGGACTCAGGGCGAGGACATGCCGGCGCGCTCCACGAGGCGTCGGCCACCGAGGACTACCAACAAGAGCGTGAGCGCCGAGAAGCCGGCGAGGACGGCGTAGGGCACGAGGTCGCTCGTGGCCTGGGCGATGGCGCCGCTCCCCGCCGCCGCGAGCGCCTGGCCTCCCGCCCAGGCGAGGTTCGAAAGGCCGAAACCGAGCCCCTGGTGCAGGAGCCGTCGCCTCGCCCCGTCGCTCACGAGGGCGGCGGCCGGGACATAGAGGGCGCCGTAGGCCGGCAGGCCCACGACGAGCACGGCGACGAGCGCCCCGGCGGGCGACGCGAGCGGCAAAAGCAGGCTCACGACGACGGCGGCCGCGACCGACAGGCGCACCGGCAGCGACCGGCCCCGCCGGTCGGCGAGGCGCCCGACGAGCGGAGCGAGCACCGCCTCGATGGCGGCGGCCCCGAGAAAGGCGGCCCCGATGACGAGGGCCGAGGCTCCGAGGTGCGCGAGGCGAAGCGGCGAGAGCACGTCGACGACGCCGAAGGCGAGCCCGGCAAGGAAGGTGAGCCACATGCCGGCGATGAGGCTCGGGTCGCCGACGGCGACGAAGGCGGCGCGCAGCGACTGCGACTCCTCCCCCCGGGTCGTCTCGACGAAAAGGCTCGAGACGACGAGAAGAGCGCCGAAGACGGTCGCCCCGGCGAAGGTCGGCCCTGTGCCGACCCTGCTCGCGAGCGCCCCGACGGCCGGTCCGAACAGCGCGCCCCCGACTGCGGCCGAGAATGCCACCCCGAGCGTCCGCGCCCGGCGGTCGGCCGGTACGCCCGCCGTCAGCCAGGCGAGCCCGCCCGCCCACGTGCAGGCGCCGCCGAGGCCCTGCACCAACCGGGCGGCGTCGAGCAGCGCCTCGGAGTGGGCAAAGCCGAAGACGAGTGTGGCGGCGCTCATGAAGCTGAGCCCGGTCACGACGGAGCTGCGCACGCCGATCCTGCTGGCGAACAGACCTCCCGGGAGTGCCCCGATGAGAGTGCCGGCCGGGTAGGCGGCTACGAGGATCCCGGCGGCCGACTTCGACAGGTGCAGCTGGGCGGCGTAGTGGGGAAGGAGGGGCGTGATGGCTGTGTAGAAGATCGTGTCGACGAAGACGACCGCCGAGACGAGCACGAGGAGCCTGCGGGTCCCCCGGCGCGTCGCGACGGAACCACCCCGCAAGAGCTGCATCCCGCCAGTATGGCGAGCCGGGCGAAGGACCCGTCGCGCCGCCCCCTCGCGGCAGCGCCCTCCAGCTCGGCTTGTCGCAGCCCGCGAGGAGCTGGTGGAGCGAGCCTGCTCGAGGGCGAGGTTTTTTCATCCGTGCGGCCGGCTGCACTGCCTCTCGCCATTGCCGTTGTGATGTGCGGATGCAGCTCTGACGTCCATGCAAGCGGCGGTTCTACCTCGACCTCCGCGCCGTCGACTGCGAGCTCTGTGCCGTCGAGCGGAGCGAGCTAGGTCACAGGACTCCTTTAGCAAGATATCTTGTGCAAGATGTATTGAGCAAGATATCTTGTACGGCATGAACCGACCAGCGACACCGCCCGCTCCCAGCTCCGGCGAGGCTCGCCGGCTGAGGGCCCTCGCCCATCCGCTTCGCTGGAAGCTGATCGACGTGCTGTCGAGCGAGCGATCGGCAACTGCGACGCGATGCGCCGAGGTGCTGGGCGAGAGCGTCGCCAGCTGCTCGTATCACCTTGGGATCCTCGGAAAATACGGCTACATCGAGCTCGTGCCGGACTCGCCTGGGCGGGAGCGTCCGTGGCGCCTGGCCAGCCCCCGCCAAGATCTCGTTCCGTCGCCGGGGGACCGCGAGTCCGAGTTGGCGGCCGAGGCGGCGGCCGAGGCGTTTCTCGACCACGAAGTGGACCGAATGAAACAGCGGCTGCGCCGCTTGTCCGGCGAGGCAGCGGAGTGGCGCGAGGCGACTTTTGCCGGTGGCTCGACTATCTACGTCTCGGCAAGCGAGCTCCGCCAGCTGTCCGAAGAGTTGAAGGCCGTCCTTGTCCGCTATGAGGATCGAGATGATCCCGGAGCGCGGCCGCCCGGAGCGCGCGAGGCCCGAATCTTCGCCAGCACCTCGGTTGCGCCCGAGCCATGAGCCTGCCGCGCGGTCTCACGCCGCTCCGACATCGGGGCTTCTCTCTCCTCGCAGGCGGCCAGCTCGCCTCGAATGTCGGAGACGCCTTCTATGCGGTCGCCCTGCCGTGGTACGTGCTAGCCGATCACGGTGGTGCCCTCCTGCTCGCGACGGTGCTCGCCGCCTACGGCATACCGCGTACCGCGCTCGTCGCCGTCGGCGGCCATGCAAGCGACCGGTGGCGGCCGTGGACGGTGATGATGGCCTCCGACTCGGTCCGTGCCGTCGGCGTCGCCGTCCTGGCGGCAGTGGCGTTCTCGGGACCGGCGAAGGCCGTCGTACTCGTTCCCGTCGCGGCGGTGATCGGCGCCGGCGAGGGGCTGTTCTTGCCAGGATCGTTCTCCATCATCCCGTCGTTGCTGCCGGACGAGGACCTGCAGGCGGGGAACGCCTTGTCGGCGAGCGGCACGCAGCTGGCCGGCCTCGTGGGTCCGGCTATTGGCGGCATCGTTATCGCGGTCGTCGGCCCGGCAACCGCGTTCGTGGTCGACGCGGCTTCGTTCGCGGTGTCGGCTGCCACGTTGGCCGGGATCCGGGCCTACCAACTCCACGCCGGGCAGGAGCCCGCACCCGTCGATGCCGGAACGAGCGCGGAGTCCGAGCAGGCGGAAGCTCCGCCGGGCGGCCTCGAGGAGGATCCGAGGATTCCCGCCAAGGTACCCGCCCGGCCGCTCAGGCTCCGACAGGTGTTGCGGTCCGAACGCGTCCTGCAGCTCATCGTCCTCGTGACGCTCGCTGCGAACCTTGGTTCGGGTGGCCTCGGGGAGGTGGCCCTGCCGTCGCTCGCCCACGGACCGCTACACGCAGGTGCCGCCGGCTATGGCGGTCTGATCGCCTCGATCGGGGCTGGCGCGTTGGTCGGAACACTTGCCGCCGGCCAGATACGGCGACTCGGGCGCCCGGCGGTCGTGGCATCGGTGGCGTTTCTTGCCGAAGGCGTCTTCATGGCCGTCACGCCATACCTCCACTCGCCTTATCTCGCCGGGATCTCGCTCGCTCTGTTCGGCGGGCTGAACGGCTTCGGCAACGTCGTGGCCATCACGGTGCTCCAGCGGTGGGCCGCGCCCGAGCTGCTGGGCCGGGTGATGGGAGTGATCCTTCTCGCCAGCTTCGGCATCTTCCCGGTCTCGGTCGTGCTCGCCGGCGCGATCGTCCACAGCTTCGGGCCCGATCCGTTCTTCCCGGCCGCCGGGGGCGTCCTTGTCCTCTCGATCATCGTGGCGCTGTCACAGCGACGCTGGAGGGAGTTCGGGATGCCGGCGTCATCTGTGGGGGCGACAGGTGCGAGGCGGGAGGTCGTGGCGCCCTAGTGCGCTGTCGAGGAGGACGCGGCGGGCGCTTGAGCTCGTAGCTGCAGCCGACCGGGTTATCCTGCGAGATAAGTCAGAACATTGGTATGTACCTACAAGTCTTCCGGATCCGCGCTACCACGCGCGGCTCGGATTGCTGCCGGCCGGCCAAGCGTGAGCGAGGTCGGTGGGAGCCCGCAAGGCGACAGGGCCCGTCCGAGGCAGGCCGAAGGGTCCGCCCTCAGCTGAGCGTCGGTGCCTGCCCGGCGAGGTCGCCGAGGGTCTCGTCGTGGATGGCTGCGACGCTGACGCCTTCGTCGGGCAGCACCCGCAGGGCGTCGCAGGGAAGGCCGATCGTGACGGGCGTGCCCTGGTGCCAGACGATGTCGCCGCCGTCGTTCTGGACAAGGGCGTGAAGCCGGGCGCCCTCGGCGAGGCGGACGATCACCTGG
Source organism: Acidimicrobiales bacterium (assembly GCA_050742375.1). GTDB lineage: Bacteria > Actinomycetota > Acidimicrobiia > Acidimicrobiales > Bog-793 > JAKATT01. The sequence goes on from JBOGHY010000076.1 coordinate 7,405, forward strand.
GTGGCCGAGCCGAGGAAGACGACGCGCTCCACCATGCCCGGCACCCGGTTGGCGCCGTGCTCCCCGAAGGGATGCAGTTGGACGCGCTCGGGCCGGATGGCGAGCTTGACGGCCCCGAGGGCGTCGGTGCGCCCGCAGCCGGCGTCGAGCTCGAAGTCCCCGAGGCGGAGGTGGCAGGTGCCCTTGCCGTTGGCGGCCGACGTCACGCGGGCCTCCATCAGGTTGGAGACCCCCAAAAAGTCGGCCACATAGGCGTTCGCCGGCTCCTCGTAGACCTCTCTCGGCGAGCCGAGCTGCGAGATGCGCCCGTTCGCCATCACCGCCAGGCGGTCCGACATCGTGAGCGCCTCCTCCTGGTCGTGGGTGACGTAGAGGAAGGTGATCCCGACGTGTTCCTGCAGAGCCTTCAGCTCGACCTGGAGGGCACGGCGCAGCTTGGCGTCGAGGGCGCCGAGCGGCTCGTCCAACAACAGCACCGAGGGCCGCAGTACGAGCGCCCGGGCCAGAGCTACGCGCTGCTGCTGACCGCCGGAGAGCTGGGCCGGGCGGCGGCGGCCCTGCGAGGAGAGCTGCACGAGCTCGAGGGCCTCGTTCACGCGCTTGGAGATCTCCGCCTTGGTTAGGGAGTGGTACTTGAGCCCGAAGGCGACGTTGTCGGCGACGCTCAGGAACGGGAAGAGGGCGTAGCTCTGGAAGACGGTGTTGACGGGGCGCTTGTTCGGCGCAATGCGCGAGACGTCGCGCGAGTCGATGTAGATGCTGCCGGCGCCCGGCTCCTCGAAGCCGGCGACGAGGCGGAGCGTCGTGGTCTTGCCGCACCCAGACGGCCCGAGGAGCGAGAAGAACTCGCCGGCGCCTACCTCGAGCGAGACGTCGTCGACGGCGACCACCTCGGCGAAGGACTTGGTGAGGTTGACGAGCTTGATCTCACCGCCTGCCATGGGACACCTCCGATACGTAAAAGCAGCAGCCCCCCTGCATGTCAGGCGAGCGGGAGCGAGGAGCGAAGTGTGCCACGCCGCTCACATCCCGGCGATGCTCGTGAGGGCCGAGGTCGCCGCACCTCTCTCGCCGCGGGTCATGAAGCGGTAGCCGACGTAGCCCAAGATTGCGATGACGAGGGAGAAGGCGAGCATCAAGGTGGCAAGGGCGTTGAGAGCCGGTCCGGCGAGGCCCCCGCGGACGTTGCCGTAGATGACGACGGCCATCGTCTGGGTGGCGGCCGTCGAGGAGAGCTGCTCCACGAGGACGAAGTCGTCGATCACGCTCGCGAAGACGAGCACGGCGCTCGCGAAGATGGCCGGCATCAGCATCGGCAGGAGCACCCGCCGCAGGGCCGACAGCCTCGTGGCGCCGAGGTCGGTGGCCGCCTCCTCGTAGACCTTGCCGATGCCGATGAGGCGCGCCCGGACGATGACGGCCGGCCAGCTCACGTTCCACACGACGAGGGCGAGCACCTCGGCCAGGGTGCCGAGGTGGACGAAGGTGAACATCTGGGTGAACACGAAAAGGAGCGCCACAGCCAGCAAGAGCTCGGGAACGACGAAGGAGAAGATCATGACGAAGTTGAGCCCGTTGGAGGTGCGGCTCCGCCAGCGGTCGATGCCGATGGCGAAGATGACCCCGAGGGGCACGGTGATGACCGTGACGTAGAGGCCGAGGCGGAGCGTCTGGGCGACGGCGGCGTGCAGGAGGGGGTCGTGCAGCACCGACTGGGTCGGGTCGGTGATGTACCAGCGGATCGAGAAGCCCTGCCAGGCGCTCTGGGACTTGCCGTTGTTGAACGAGAAGAGCACGGCGATGGCGATCGGCAGGATCGACCAGGCGAGGTACACCCACGTGAAGCCCTCGAGTATGAAGGGGTGCCGCCACGGCTTCGAACCGGCGAGCAGCGATCGCCGGGAGGATCCGGCGGGCGTGGAGGGCAATCCCGGCGGGCGCAGCTCCTCGGCGCCCTGTTCAAGAGCGGTGACGCCCATCAGAAGGCCACGCCCTCGCGCGAGGCCCGAGCCGTAGAGATCACGTAGTACAGCATCGGCACGACGAGCACCACCAAGACGAGGAGCGACAGGGCGGCCCCCTCTCCTCCCTGTCCCGGGGTCGAGAGCATCCCCTCGATCTGGTTGCCGATCATCGTCGTGCCCGGCGTCGCCGACAGCAGCTGGTTGGTGTAGTAGTCGCCGATCATCGGCAGCACCGTGATCATCATGCCGGCGAGGATCGTCTGGCGGCTGAGCGGAAGGGTCACGCGCCAGAAGGTCTGGGCGCGCCCGAGGCCGAGGTCGCGGGAGGCCTCGAGGAGGCGCCCGTCGATGCGGTCGAGCCCGGCGTACAAGACGACGATCAGGTAGGGGATGTAGCCGTAGACGAGCCCGATGATCACGGTGGCATGGAGGCCGCCGAGCCAGTTGACGGGCTGGGCGGCGATGTGCAGGAAGCTCAAGACCTTGTTCACGTAGCCGTTCGTCTGCAGCAGGTCGATCCAGGCCAGCATCCGCATCATGTAGCTCACCCAGAACGGCGCGATGAGCAGCACCAAGAAGAGCCCCTTGCGCCGACCCGCGAACCTCGTGACGAAATAGGCGACGGGATAGGCGATGAGCAGGGAAAGGACCGATGCGATCGCCGTATAGATCACCGTGCGCAAAAGCGCCGGTCCGATGAACGAGTTGGGCCCCGACAGGTCGGTCCAGATGGCCTGGAAATTCGTCCCCGTCCAGTGAAGCGGGTTCCAGGTGGCGATGGGCGTGCGGAACAACGGGTCGAGCTGGCCGGCCGCCACGGCGATCATGGCGTAGAGGGGGACGACGAA
>JBOGHY010000077.1:0-13575 GCA_050742375.1 Acidimicrobiales bacterium
GACGAGGACTACCACGGCGGCGACGAGCAATCGGCGGCGGGCGGACGACCTCGTCTCACCTTCTTCGGCGCGCTCGCCCGCCGCGAGCGCAGCCGACCTTCGGGCTCGCGGCGCCACTGTCGCCAGGCTGTCGCCGAGCGCAGTGGGCTCAGCAGCTTGGCTCACGGAGTGGCATCGTACCGGGGGCTGGCCCCGCGCCCCAGGCCAGTCGACCTCGGGTCCCGATCCGGTGCGAGAAGCACGACGATCCGACGAGACGCACAGGGCTTCAGTGCCGGCCGCCAAGGCGGCCGGCGCCTCTCCTAGCCCCCTTCAGCGGTTGACTTTGCCGGGCGCAGAGCCCCACAAAGTCACCCCGGGGCCTCGGCGCCTTTGAGCGGGCGGTCGAGTCTCGGCAGCCCTCGCCAGGCACTCTTGCGGAGGTACGCCCAGGCGGTCGACCATCGTGGTCTCATGAGCGCCTCCGTACCCCCAACGTCGCCAGGCGCCGGCGGCGAACTGCCGCCACCCCCGAAGCGACGCCGCACCCTCGTCGCGGTGGCGCTCGCCTGCGTCTGCGCCGTTGGGCTCGGCCTTGGGCTCGGCCTTGGGCTCGGCCTCGGCGGGAGCGGGGGCGGCTCGCCGGCGGCACGGACGAGCTTCCCGCCGCCGGCGACCGGCGGTTCGCAGACCGGCGGCTCTGTCCCGAGCCGAAGCGCCAGCACGATCCCACGAACCGGGCCAAAGAGCGCTGGCGGGCCCGGCGCCCCGGTGGCCGACTCGATCGACGGAGTCTCGTGCGCGCCGGACGGCCAGTGCATCGCCGTAGGCAACAGCGACGTCGAGGGCAAGGTGACGACCCTGGCCGAGCTGCGGGCTCCGCGTTCGACAGCTTGGACGATCCTTCCGTCGGCAAACCCGCCTCGCACCTCGCTCGACCAGATGGACGCCGTCAGCTGCCCGAGCGCGGCCTGGTGCATCGCCGTCGGGTCCTCCTCGGCGCCACCTCGGGCAGTGGTCGAGATTCGCCGAGGCGGCGGCTTCGACCTCAGCCAGGCGCCGACGAGGGCCACCGGCACCGTTCTGTCGGGGGTTGCGTGCTGGGACCCCGCCCGCTGCGTGGCCGTCGGCTCCGAGACGGTTGCCGGCGTCGAGCGGCCGATGGTCGAGCTGCTCGCCGGGCGGACCTGGACCGGCGCCGGTGGCAGGGCACGCCTGCGGGGGAGCCTCAGCTCGGTGACGTGCGCCTCGCCCACCCGCTGTGTCGCTGTCGGGGCCGCCATCGTTGCCGGAATCGAGCGGCCCCTCGTGCTCGACGTTCTTGGCCGTCACGTCGAGCCGCACGTTCTCGCTGTCCGCACCGCCTCGGGCTCGCTCTTCGGAGTGGCCTGCGGCGGCGGGCGCTCGGTTTCGTGCGTGGCTGTCGGGGCATCGGAAGAGGCCGGCGCCGGCGCACGTCCGCTCGTCTATCGTGGGCAGGCGGGTCGGTGGGTGGCGCTCTCGGGCGAGAGCCGGGACGCCTCGGACCTCGCGGCGATCTCCTGCACCGACGAAAGCCCCTCCCGTTGCCTCGCGGTCGGCTCAACGGCCCTCGGCCGCCGCCTGCAACCGCTCGTGCTGATCGTCGGCGCAAAGAGTTGGACCGCGGCCAGTCCTACGAGCGTGCAGTCGACGGCGTCCGCACTCGACGCAGTCGACTGCCGGAGCTCCTGCGTCGCCGCCGGAAGCCTGCTCGTCGGCGACGGCCGGATCGCCACGCTCTTCGGGTCGGTCGGCCCCGCCGGACTGGTTCGAGAAGCAAGCGCCAGCCCGGGCATCCGAAGCGGAAGCGTGGGATGAAGGTCCGGCGGTGACCACCTCGGGCCGATCAGGGCACCGCCCCGAGGATGGACGCCACCGAGGCCGTGACGCGCTTCACGGTGGGAAGGTGGAGCATCTCGTTCGGCCCGTGGGCGTTCGAACCCTCGCCGAGCACGCCGGTGACGAGGAACTGGGCCTCCGGGAAGCGTCCGGCGAGCTCGGCGAGGAAGGGGATGGTGCCGCCCTCTCCCATCGTCCCGCTCTCGTTGCCGAAGAAGCGTTGCGAGGCGGCCTCGATGGCCTCCGACAACCAGGCTGAGGGCTCCGGGGAGTCGAACCCCGGCGACCCGAGCGCCTCGACGGCCACGCGTGCCCCTTCGGGGGGATCCTCGGTGAGAACCTCCTCGATCCGCCGGGCGGCGATGGAGGGGTCGCAGGTCGGCGGCACGCGCACGGCGATCTTTGCCCTCGTGAATGGGCGGATCACATTGCCGGCGTTGTCGGCTGGCGGGATCCCGTCCATGCCGACGAGCGCGAGCGAGGCCCCCCAGCTGCGAGCCAGGATGAGGTCGACGACACTCCCGCCTCCGAGGCGGAGGCCGGGAACCGTTGGGAAGCGGTCGACGGCAGCCGTCCCGAGGACGGCGGCCAGCTGCTCGGCTTCGGCCCGGCGGGCGGTCGGCACCTCGCAGGAGAGCTCCGACAGCAGGAGCCGCCCGGTCTCCTCGTCCTCGATGCGAGAGAGAAGTCGCCGAAGCAATCGGAACGAGGAGGGCACGACACCCCCGGCCGCGCCGGAGTGGACGGCCTCCGAGAGGACCTGGACGGTGATCGTGGCCGTCACGATCCCGCGCAACGACGTCGTCGCCCAGAGGCGGTCGTAGGTGAGACAGCCCGAGTCGAGGCACACGACGAGGCACGGGCCGGAGGGACCGAGACGGCTCTCGAGGCCATCGAGGTAGGGGCCGAGGTGGGGGCTCCCGCTCTCCTCGCTCGCCTCGATGAGGACGACGCAGGGGCCGTGGCCGGCACCAGTTGACTCAGCCAGCTCGATCGCTGCGAGGGCGGCGAAGAACGAGTACCCGTCGTCGGCTGTGCCCCTGCCGTAAAGGTGGTCGCCCTCACGCACGGCCGCGAAGGGTTCGAGTCCTTCGCGCCAGTCCTCGAGCGGTGGTTGCTTGTCTAGGTGGCCGTAGAGGACCGTCGCTCCGGCGCTCGGATCTCCGACAAAGCCAGGCGAGGCGGGAGCTTCTGCGACGATCACCGGAGTGAGTCCAGGTAACCGAACCACCTCGACGGACAGCCCGGCGATGGGACGGGTCGACGCCCAAGACACCAGCAGCTCGGCGGCCCGCTCGATGTGGCCCGTGGTCGCCCATGAGGTGTCGAACGCGGGCGAGAGGCATGGGATGGCGACGTAGTCGGCGAGCGTGGGGAGCACGTCCGCCTCGAAGAGGTGCTCTGCCCTCCCGAACAGGTCGTCCACGCCGCCGGCCTGGTGGCTCAAGACCTCCTCCTCACCACGGTCCAGCGTCCCCACCCCGTCAGCGCCGTCAGCGCCTCGCAGGGCCCAAGGGTGGCCTCCAAAGCAGCCACTACCTCGCACGGGGGAAGGTAAATGGGCGTCCGGTCGCCGTTCACCGACACGAAGACGACGCTCCCGCCCGCGGCCAGCACGCGCGCGTACTCACCGGGGAAGAGGTAGGCGTTTACGCACACGACGGCGTCCAGGCTGCAGGCACGCACAGGCAGGCGAGCGGCGTCACCTCGCACGAGGCAGACGCGGTTGCGGCGGGGGGCAAGCGCGAGCATCCCGGGCGCAAGGTCGACTGACATGACGTGGCCGAAGTGTGCGGCGAGCACGCTTGTGTGGATCCCGGTGCCCGACCCGATCTCGGCGCAGCGGCCGTCGGGGAGCACCGCCCCCCGGTCGAGGGCGTCCGCGATCGGCAGGCGGCGTTCATCGGTGTCGCGGGTGTGCCACTGCGGCGCCAGTCCGTCGAAAATGCCCTGGATCCTCCCGGCGCGCTCGGACGTCCAGCTGCCCGGGTCGAAGGCGAGCTCTCGCGTGAGCCCCTGCATCGGGAGGTACTCCTCGGGGGCGCGTTCCACCCTAGGGGCGGCGGGTGGCAGCGGCGGGAGCTCTGTGAGCGTCACCAATCGGCCAGTTCCAGGGCGCTCAATAGGATTTCGGCAAGCCGAGAGAGTGCTGAGCGACGAAGTTGAGGATCATCTCCCGGCTGACGGGCGCCGTGCGCAGGAGCCGGGCCGTCCCGTAGAGGTCCATTAGGCCGAACTCGCTCGAGAGCCCGTTGCCGCCGTGAGTCTGAATGGCCTGGTCGAGCGCCGCCAGGGAGGCCTCGGCGGCTGCGTACTTCGCCATGTTCGCCGCTTCGGCGGCGTCGAGCCCGGCGTCGTAGCTCCAGGTCGCCTTGTGCAGCATCAGGCGGGCGAGCTCGACCTCGATCTTTGCGACGGCGAGGGGGTGGGCGAGACCCTGGTGGGTTCCGATCGGCTTGCCCCAGACAGAGCGCTCGCGGGCGTACTGCGCCGCCCGCCCAAGGGCGTAGCGCCCGATCCCGCACGAGGTGGCCGCCGACATGAGCCGCTCGGGGTTTAGGCCGGCGAAGACCTGGTGAAGCCCGTCACCCTCGGTCCCGAGCAGGCGGTCCGCCCCGACGGCGACGTCGGAGAAGTAGAGCGTGAACTGCTTCTCCGGGGCGGCGATCTCGACGGGGATCGGGCTGTGGCTGAGGCCCGGAGCGTCGGCATCGACGACGAACAAGCTGAGCTTGGCGTGGCCGGAGGACTCCTCGGTGCCCGTCCGTGCGACCACGAGCACGTCGGCCGCCTCGTCGGCTCCGGAGATGTAGTACTTCGTCCCCGACAGCATCCAGACGTCGCCGTCCTTGCGGGCGGCGGTCGAGATGTTGTGCGCGTTCGACCCGGCGTCGGGCTCTGTGATGGCAAAGGCCATCTTTGCCTCGCCGGCCGCCAAGCCGGGCAGCCACCGGTTTCGCTGCGCGTCGGTGCCGAACTTGGAGACGAGGGTGGCGCAGATCGCCGGCGAGACGAGCAAGAGCAGCAACGGGCAGCCTGCGGCGGCGAGCTCCTCGGCCACGATGGTGAGCTCGGAGATCCCCATGCCGCCGCCGCCGAAGAGCTCGGGAAGGTGGACACCGAGGTAGCCAGCTGCACCGAGCTCGTGCCAAAGCTCGTCCTGCTTGGCACCCGAGGCGACTTTCTCCTGATAGTACGAATGACCGAAGGACGTGGCGAGCTTGGCGACGGCGTCTCTCAGCATGTCCTGTTCGGGTGTGGGACGGAAGTCCATTTGGGCCGAGACTACGCCGCCACCGGTCGAGCACGATCCCCCACCCCCCGCTAGGGTCGGCGCTGTGAGCAGATCGCTGTCGGCGGTCGTCATGGCCGCCGGCGAGGGAACCCGGATGCGCTCGGCGATCCCCAAGCCGCTCCATCGGCTATGCGGGCGTCCCATGATCCTGCACGTGCTCGATACTCTCGCCGCTCTCGCGGTGGAACGCGTCGTCGTCGTCGTCGGTCACGCCGCCAACGACGTGTCCAAGGCGATCGAGGACGACGCCCCGGCTGGCTTAGCCTTCGAGTTCGTCGAGCAGCCCGAACCGCGGGGCACGGGCGAAGCCGTGGCTGTCGCGCTGACTGGCCTCCCGGACCCTTTCGCCGACGACGAGGGTGATCTCATCGTACTGCCCGGCGACACGCCGCTCGTTCGCCCGGCCACCCTCGCTCATCTCGTGCGCCGTCACCGGGAGGAGGATGCGGCCGCGTCGCTGCTCACAGCCCGCCTGGATGACCCCTTCGGGTACCCGCGGGTGGTTCGTTCGAAGGACGATCGGGTCGCCCGGATCGTCGACGACGTGGACGCCTCGGTGGAGGAGCTCGACATCGACGAGATCGCCACGCAGATCTACTGCTTCCGTCACGGCGTTCTTGCGCCTGTGCTGCGCCGGCTGTCGCCGGACAACGCCATGGGCGAGTACTACCTCACCGACACTGTCGAGGTGCTCCATGACGCCGGCTACAAGGTTGCCTCGGTCATAGTCGGTGATCCGATGGAAGCGGCCGGCGTGAACGACCGCGAGCAGTTGGCCGCCGCCGAGGCCGAGCTACGGGCGCGGATCAACGGCCGCTGGATGAGGCGCGGTGTCACCATATGGGACCCCGAGGCGACCTACCTCGACTGCTCGGTCCAGCTCGGCGAGGATGTTTCTCTTCTTCCGGGCGTCGTCTTGCGGGGACGGACGACCGTCGGAAGAGGCAGCATCATCGGCCCAGATGTGACACTTTCGGATTGCGAGATCGGCTCCGGCGTACGCCTTTCCCACTGCGCCGGTGAGCGCGCCGTGGTAGGTGCCAATGCCGTGGTCGGCGCGTTCTCAGTGCTCGGGCCGGGCGTGCGGGTTCCGGCCGGGGGGCGCGCCGGACCGTTCTTCGGGAGGGAATGAGCATGGAGCTGACACCTAAGCGGCGTCTCGAGCTCGTCTCCGGGCGCGCACACCCCGAGCTCGCCTCGGAGATCGCCGCCTGCCTCGGCGTCACCCTCGGCGAGACGAACCTGCGCGAGTTCCCCGACAGCGAGCTGCACTGCCGCTACGGCAGCTCCATCAGAGGGGTCGACCTCTTCATCGTGCAGACTCATGCCGCGCCGGTGAACGATTCGATCATGGAGATGCTCGTCATGATCGATGCCGCCAAGCGCGCCTCGGCTAAACGGATCACGGCCGTTTGCCCGTACTACGGGTACTCGCGCCAGGACCGCAAGTCCACCGGTCGTGAACCGATCACCGCCAAGCTCGTCGCCGACCTGCTCTCCGCAGCGGGCGCCGACCGAATTGTGAGCGTCGACCTGCACTCGGGACAGATACAGGGGTTCTTCGACGGCCCAGTCGACCATCTGACGGCCGCCCCGGTGCTGATCGATTACCTCCGCCGTGAGGCGCCCCCCGGGGTGGTCGTCGTCGCTCCCGACGCCGGCCGTGTGAAGGTGGCCGAGCGGTTCGCCCAACAGCTCCACACCGACTTGGCACTCGTCCACAAGCGCCGACCCAGCGTGGGTGCCTCCGACGAGGTGGAGGCGCTCCAGCTTGTCGGACTCGTCGAGGGACGCTGCTGCGTCGTGATCGACGACAGCATCAGCACCGCCGGCACTGTCTGCGCGGCGGCGGAGCGTCTCGTCGAGGAGGGTGCTACCGATGTCTGGGCTATGGCTACTCACGCAGTCCTGTCCGGCCCGGCGCTCGATCGCCTGAAGGCTGCGCCCATCGCCCGGGTGATCGTGACGAACACGCTCCCCGTGCCTCCCGAGCGGCGCATCGACAAGCTCGTCGTGATCTCGATCGCCCGCATAATCGCGGACGCCATCGACGCCGTCTTCGAGGACACCTCGGTCTCGGAGATATTCGGCGGCCAGAACTTGCTGTAGAGCGTCCGATCCGGGTGACGTCCCGGCCCCGTCGCGGTTCCGTCGCGGCTTCCTCGTGGTTTCCTCGCGGTTGAGGTAGTGGGAGCGGGCGCCGCACAAAGTCAACCGCGCCGGCGATCGGGAAGTGCCGGCCCATCGTGTCCCCACCCCGGCGCAGTACCCCGGCGCAGCGAGCCACGTGTAACACCCGCCCGGCAGACTGGCAAACGTGCCACGTCTCGTCGCCGGGCTCGCCCGCATCGGTGCCGCCCAGTGCGGCCTCGTGACTCGGCGGCAGGCACGGGGGTCAGGCTGCAGCGACGACCTTCTCCGCCGCTTGCGAAAGGAAGGAGCCATCGAGCGCCTCCATCGGGGCGTCTACAGATGGGCGGCAGCTCCCCCCACCGAGGAGCAGCGGATTCTCGCAGCATGCCTTGCCGTCGGCGCCGGCAAGGGCGTCGCCTCCTCGCTCACCGCCATGCGCCTGCTCGGGTTCGAACCCGATCGGCGGCATCTCGGGGGCGATGCCGTTCACGTGACGACCTCGATTGCGCGCCGGCAGCCGCGTGACTCTCGCATCCGGGTTCACCGAGTGCGGGCCGCCTTCAGTGAGCACGAGATCGTCTCCCGCGGGCCGATCCGCCTCACGTCGCCGTGTCGCACGCTTCGCGACGTGGCCGCCGTGCTTACCGGCGACGAGCTCGAGCGCTTTATCGGCCACCTGATCGTGACGAAGCAGGCCAGCCTTTCAGAGCTGGACCGGCTCCGCTCGGCGCTCGCTGCGGGTCGATCTGGTTGGCGCAAAGGCAACGGATGCCTCTCTCGGTCTCTCGACGGAGCCGGGGTCGACGTCGCGCCGGAAAGCGTGCTCGAGCACGCGCTCCTACTTGCCATCCGGCGCGCGGGATTGCCGGAACCGGAGCTCCAGGCAGTGATCACCGACCCGCACACGGGCGATTTCCTCGGGCGCCTGGATGTCGCCTACCGGACCTGCAAGATCGGAGTCGAGGTGGACGGCTACCGATGGCACGCTGACCCGCGGAGCTTCCGGGACGACCGTCGGCGAAGGAATGCCCTGGAGGCCGCCGGCTGGCGCGTCCTGCACGCAACCTTCTCCGACTCCTCTGACAACTTCGGCGACGTGATCGGGCTGCTCAAGCGATTACTCGCATGAACCACTGAGGCGCGGCCTCGGGCCGTGCCTGCCTGATCGCAGGCGCCGGCGCGCGGGACTCGGCGCGTCGAGGGGTGCAGCCCGGTGGGGCGGTGGCGTGCTGCGGGCCCTGTTGGGCGTCCACCTGCGCGCGATCTCCACCGCGTTGGAGTCGCCGAGCGACGGTTGATCCCCGGCGCGAAGCAGCCGATCCCGGCGCGAAGTAGCCGATCCCGGCAACCAAAAGCGGGCGAGGTTGAGATTCCGGCGCGGAGCGCCCCACAAAGTCAACCGCCACCACCACGCTCACGGCGGGACCCGGACGCCTATGGCGGATACTTGTGGGCGGGCGCGTCAGTCCCCGCCGCCCGGCTGCGGTTGACGTTGCTGGCACCTACGCCCACAAAGTCAACCGGGGGAGAGGGTTGAATACCTTTCCTGCACGGCGAGGAAACCGACGAGCGGGGCCGCGACGCGGACCGCTCTCCGAGGCTGCAGCCTTCGCCTAGAATGATCGGGTTCGCGGACACCAGAAGGCTGGCGCGACTGAAACGACTCTCATCTTTCCTGCAGGAGCGCGTCCATGGCAGAGATCACCCTTGTCGCCGAGACTGAGCGGGCCTCGGGAAGCCGGCCGAGTCGCCGCCTGCGCGCGGCAGGTCGCATCCCGGCTGTCGTGTACGGACACGGAATGGAACCCGTGTCGATCAGCGTCGACAAGCGAGATCTGCGTGCCGCGCTGGGCACGGAGGCCGGAGCGCGGGCGCTCCTCCAGCTGAAAGTCGGTAAGGAGCGCCACCTGGCGATGGCTCGCCACCTTCAGCGCCATCCGGTCCGTCATTCCGTCATCCACCTGGACTTTCAGATAGTCCGCCGGGACGAGGTGATCACGGCCGAGGTCCCCGTCGTGCTGGTCGGAGACGCCGTGGCCGTGCAACGCGGAGACGGCATGGTCGACCAGGAGATCCAGGCGCTGCCCATCAAGGCGAAGCCGGCGGATCTGCCGCCCCACCTGGAGGTCGACATCTCGGAGCTGGAGATCGGCGCCGCCATCCGGGTGGGCGAGGTGGTGCTGCCTGAAGGCGTGGTCACTGACGTCGATCCAGAGAGCGTCGTCGTCGTCGCCCATCCGCCGCGGGTCATCGAGCTTCCGGAGGTCGCCGTCGAGGAAGCAGAGGGAGGGCCGGCCGAAGGGACGGGCGCTCCGGCAAGCGATCGGGAGGATGCCGGCGAGGGCGGTACGGCCGGCACAGCCGGCGGCGACAGCTGAGCCCCCCAAGCATCCACCGGAAAGAGCCCGACGACACCTCGGAGAGCGCTGCGTCCGAGAGCGCCGGACCAAGTGCCCGGCGCCCCGCGGCTGCGGCGGCGCCGACGGTCGACTCGGACGCCGTGACCGAACCGGCCGGCGATCTCCTGGCCGTCGGCCTCGGCAACCCGGGGCGTCGTTACGGCGGCTCTCGCCACAACTACGGCGCCGAGGCGGTCCGGCTGGTGGCGAGCCGGCGCCGGGAGCGACTGAGCTCCGAGAAGCGCCTGCGTGCCGACGTTGCGATGGCGCACGACGGCGGTCGGACGCTGGTGCTTGCGGTGCCCCACACCTACATGAACGACTCGGGTGAAGCCGTACGAGTCCTGTGGCGGCGCTTCCTTGGAAGCGGTGCCGGAGGCAATCAGCTCGTGATCGTCCACGACGAGCTCGATCTTCCTCCCGGCACGGTGCGGATCAAGGCGGGCGGTGGGACGGCAGGCCACAACGGCCTCAAGTCGATCGAGTCTCACCTGCACCGGCGGGACTTCGCCCGCGTCCGGATCGGCGTCGGCAAGCCCCCGAGCTCGGCGGAGGGCATCGACCACGTGCTGAGGCGACCGCGGAAGCACGACCGGGAGATGCTCGGTCTGGCGACGGAGCTCGCTGCCGACGCCGTCGAGGCAATATTCGACGACGGGCTCGCTGTGGCGATGAACCGGTTCAACACCCGCGCCCGGACGTGACGCTCTCCTCGCTTCCCGGGTTGCTTGCCGGCGAGCCCGTGCTCGCAGACCTTCTTGGGTCCGACGACTGTGTAGTGGCCGTCCCCGAGGCCGCCAGGTCGCTCGTGCTGGCGGCGATGTGCGAGCTCGGGAGCGCCGCGGTCACCCTCGTCGCCACGCCTACAGCTCGGGAAGCCGAAAACCTCGTTCACGACGTGTCGGCCTTCGTCGACGCGGACCGGGTCGACCTGCTGCCCGCATGGGAGACCCTTCCGTTCGAGCGGGTCTCCCCCGCCAGCGAGACGATGGGGCGCCGGCTCCGGGCGATGTGGCGCCTCAGTCACCGCGATGGTGCGGCCGCCGCAGGAAGCCACACTCGGCTCGTGGTGGCACCGCTCAGGGCCCTGCTGCAGCGTCTCGGGCCGGGAGTCGAGGACGCCACGCCGGTACGGGTCCAGCGCGGGGCGGAGGTGGATCTCGACGAGCTCGTCGCACGCCTTGTCATCCGCGGCTACCGCCGGGAGTACCAGGTGGAGCACCGGGGCGAGCTGGCGGTGCGCGGCGGCATCGTCGACGTCTTCCCTTCTACCGCCGAGGAGGGCATCCGGATCGACCTGTGGGGCGACGAGGTGGAGCGCCTGACGCTGTTCGACGTCTCCGACCAGCGATCGATTCGGGAGATCACCGAGGCGGAGATCTTCGGGTGCAGGGAGATCGTGCTCACCGAGACGGTGCGGGAGAGAGCGGCGGGACTCTCGAAGGAGGCGCGGTTCGGCCGGGAGGCATTCGAGCGGATCGCCGAAGGTCTGCACTTCGACGGCATGGAGTCCTGGCTTCCATGGCTGACCGACGACGAGCGCCTTTTCACAGACCTCTTGCCGGAGGGCTCGAGGGTGGTGCTCATCGAGCCGAGGCGGCTGCGGGACCGCGCCACCGAGCTCGTCTCAGAGGAGGCGGATCTCGCCAAGACGCTCCTTTCGACGTGGGCGCCGGCCGACGAAGCGGGCGAGGGGGTGAGCACGCCCCGGCTACACCTCGGCTTCGACCGGCTCCTCGCTCGCTGCGGCGGCCGGGTCGCCTCGATGCTGCCGACCGCCGACCGGCCCGAGGTGACCACGCTCCCGGCAAGCCCGTGGCCGGCGGTGCACGGGGACGCCGGCATGCTGGCGCGGCATCTCGGTGAGCTCGCCGGGTCCGGCTACCGAGTGGTGGTCTGCGCCGACGGCACCGGAAGCTCCGAGCGGCTCCGCTCCATCCTGGAGGGCGAGGGCCTCGCCACGGCCGGGGTGACGGACCCGGCGGCGAGCGTAGCGCCAGCTTCGCCCGCAACGGCTGCCACCCTGCGGCGGCCGGGCGTCTATGTGACGGTGGCGCCGCTCGATCGGGGTGCCCGCTTTCCCGACTCGAAGGTAGCCGTGCTGGCCGAGTCGGACATCACCGGGCGCCGGCGCCCTCACCGGGTAGCGCGGCCGAGGGCGAGGCCGGTAGAGGGGTTCTTCGACGACCTCTCGCCCGGCGACTACGTGGTCCACCAGGTACACGGCGTCGCCCGTTTCGGGGGCCTCGTGCGGCGCAGCATCGCCGGATCGGAGCGGGACTACCTGCTGCTCGAGTACCGCGCGGGCGACAAGCTCTACGTCCCCTCCGACCAGATCGACGCAATCACGCCCTACACGGGAGGCGAGCACCCGACGCTCAACCGCCTGAACGGGACCGAATGGCAGCGCCAGAAGTCCCGCGTTCGTGCGGCGGTGCGCGAGATCGCCCGTGAGCTGGTCGATCTCTATCGCCGGCGGGCGAGCGAGCCCGGCCGTGCCTTCTCGCCGGACACACCCTGGCAGCGCGAGCTGGAGCTGGCCTTCCCCTACCCCGAAACCCCCGACCAGCTCCGGGCGGTCGAGGACGTGAAGGCCGACATGGAGCTCGCCGTCCCCATGGACCGCCTTGTCTGCGGAGACGTCGGCTTCGGCAAGACGGAGGTGGCGCTTCGGGCGGTCTTCAAGGCGGTCCAGGACGGTCAGCAGGCGGCGGTGCTGGTGCCGACGACATTGCTGGCCCAGCAGCACTTCCAGACCTTCTCGGAGCGCTATGCGCCCTATCCGCTGCGAGTCGAGATGCTGTCCCGGTTCCTCACCGGTGCCGAGGCGCGCGCCGTCGTCGAGGGCCTTGCCGCCGGCTCTGTCGACGTCGTGGTGGGCACGCACCGCCTGCTCGCCGCCGACGTGCGCTTCAAGACGCTCGGACTCCTTGTGATCGACGAGGAGCAGCGCTTCGGCGTCTCGCACAAAGAGGCCATCAAACAGCTCTCGAGCGGCGTCGACGTGCTCACTCTCACGGCGAGCCCCATCCCGAGGACGCTCGAGCTCAGCCTGACGGGCATCCGCGACCTGTCGCTCATGAACACGCCACCGAGCGAACGCCAGCCGATCCTCACCTATGTCGGCGAGTACGACGAGCGCGCCGTCGCCGAGGCGATCCGGCGGGAGCTGCTCCGAGAGGGGCAGATCTTCTACGTGCACAACCGCGTGCGGGACATCGAGAAGGTCGCCTCCACACTCCGGGACCTCGTGCCCGATGCCCGCTTCGCCGTGGCGCACGGTCAGATGGACGAAGGGAGCCTCGAACAGGTGGCGCTCGACTTCTCCGAGGGCCGCTACGACGTGCTCGTCTGCACGACCATCATCGAGTCGGGGATCGACATGCCGACGGTCAACACGCTCGTGGTCGACCGTGCCGACATGCTCGGGCTCGGCCAGCTGCACCAGCTGCGAGGCCGCGTCGGGCGGGCGGATCGCCGGGCGTACGCATACCTGTTCTTCCCCCAGGACCGCGTCGTGACCGAACAGGCGTACGAGCGCCTGCGTACGATCGGCGAGCACACTGAGCTCGGCTCCGGCTTCAAGATCGCCATGCGCGACCTCGAGATCCGCGGTGCCGGCAACCTGCTCGGGACCGACCAGTCAGGCCACATCGCCGCCGTCGGTTACGACCTCTACGTCAGGATGGTCTCCGAGGCTGTGGCGCAGCTCAAGGGCGAGCCGATCCGCGTGCCGGCCGAGATCACGGTCGACCTGCCCGTGAGGGCGTCCCTACCGGAGTCCTACGTCGGACGGGAAGACCTCCGCCTCGAGGCGTACCGCCGCCTTGTGGAGATCCGGGAGGTCGGAGGGATAGACGACCTCCGGGCCGAGTGGCTCGACCGTTTCGGCCCCACCCCGAAGGAGGC
>JBOGHY010000078.1:0-2537 GCA_050742375.1 Acidimicrobiales bacterium
CCCGCCACCAAGGAGCTTGCGGTGATGGTCGACACCTTCAACCCGCTCCTGCTCGCCCAGGCGGCGGTTGACGTCGAGGACGACGCCTACCCCTGGACCTGGGCCCGAAAAGACTGAGCTCGCCGCCCGAGCCCGGCAGGCCGGCGAGCTGGCGGACGCTTGTCGTCCGCTCGGTCCGAGTGCAAAAGGACCAGATCGACGTCCGCGCCGCCGTCCGCTGCACGATCGGAGTCATGGTCCCCCTCGTCGTCGGGCTCGGCACCGGCGCTCTCGGCCTCGGTGTTGCGGCAGCCGTCGGCGCTCTCTCGTCGGGCTTCGCCAGCTTCCAGGGTGCATACCGCTCGCGGGTGGCGACGACCCTGATCGTGGCTGCCGGCATGGCGGTCTCGACGATCCTCGGAGCGGTCGCCGACCACAGCGGCGTCGCCGCCGTAGCCGTCGTCGTGCTCTGGGGCGCCGGTGCGGGAATGATGGTCTGTCTCGGACCGGCGGCCCTCGTCACCGGTCTCCAGTGGGTCGTTGCCGTCCTCATAGTCGGCGCCTTTGCCATGACGCCTACTCAGGCACTGGTGCGCGGCGGCATGGTGATGGCAGGTGGGATCTTCCAGACGCTGCTCGTGGTCGTCGTATGGCCGCTCCGGGCGCACCCCGTGGAGCGACGTTCAGTTGCCGCCGTCTACGCGAGCCTCGCCGTGCTGGCACTGGCCGTTGCCCGGGGCGAGGGGCTGGCGCCTGGTGGGACCTCGCTCGACGAGGCCCGTCGAGCTCTCGAGGATCCCCAGCCCTTCGGCCGGGCATCCGAACTGCAGGTCTACACGGCCCTTGTCGACGAAGCCGAGCGCATCCGCATCGAGCTCTCCGTGCTCGCACGCCACGTCGCAGCCGAGGCGGCACCCTCGGCCGGGCCTGAGTCCGACTTCGCAGCTGCGGCGGCCGTCGTTCTCGAGGGCGTGGCGTCGGCTATCCACTCCGGCGATGAGCCCCCGACGGGAGAGGCCCTCCACGACCTCATCGCCCTCGAGCGGGCGCCGATCGAACTTTCGGATGCGGATGCGGATGCGGCCGAGGACAAGCCTGGCGTCGATCGGCCGTTCAGGCGGCCTTCGACTGCGCCGGGGCGCTCTTGGGCCGAGGACGATCTCGCTCGCACGACTTCTGCTCTCGCCGGCCAGCTGCGCTCGGCCCTACGCCTGGCAGGCATTCTCGGCAGGCGGCCCCGCGGCCTCGCTCTGGGCGAGCGTACGAGCTTGTGGCGCGGCAGGCATCGTCCGGAGCTTCGAGAGGCCGGCCATACGCTTCGCGCAAACTTGTCCTGGCAGTCCTCCACCTTTCGCCATGCCGTCCGCCTGGCCACAGTCCTTGGGGTCGCCACCGTCGTCTTCCGGGCCTCAGAGCTCCCCCACGGCTACTGGCTCGGCCTAACGGCGCTCGTGGTCCTTCGCCCGGACTTCGCCACCACCACCGTACGCGGCGTGAGCCGCGTCGCCGGCACCCTCCTCGGCGCAGGCGCAACATCGGTCATCGCGGCCTTCCTGCGGCCGGGCAACGGCGGGCTCACGGTGCTCTTCGGCGCCACGATCTTCCTCGCCTACTTGACCATTCGGGCGAATTACCTGTTGTTCTCGATCTGCGTCACCTCCTATGTCGTCTTCCTGCTCGCTTTCGTCCGCCTCCCGACCTCGGCCACCGTGACGGCGCGGCTGACAGACACCGTGATCGGTGGGGCGCTCGCGCTGGGGGCCTATCTCGTCTGGCCGACGTGGGAGTCGCGCCTCGTCGGACCGCAGCTGGCCGATCTCCTCGACGCCCAGGCCGACTACGCCGGGGCCGTCCTGGCCGTCTGGGCGGAGCCGGGCTCCGATCGCCGCCACCGCCTCGGCGAACTGCGCTCGGCCGCCCGCCTGGCGCGGTCCAACGCCGACGCCTCTCTCGAGCGAATGGCCGATGAGCCGACCCGTGCGATGCGCGAGGCCCCTCTTCCACTCGGCCGGGCCTACGGCGTCTCGGCAGCCTCTCGCCGCTTCGTCCTCGCCGCGTTGAACCTGCAGACAAGGGTCCCGGCCGCGGGCACGGCGGGTTTCCCCGAGAGCGTTGCGCTCACGCGGTCGATCGGTGGGCGGTCCCGCGGCAACGCCGCCAAGCTGCGGTCGATGGTACCCGCCGCCCATCCTTTGGGAACGAGGACCGTCGTCGCTCTCGGGCACGAGGTCGCCGGCCTTTTCACCGATGACGCTGCTGAAGACGAGAGCCCCTCTGGTACGAGCTCAGGCCCACGGGCCACGCCGCGCCAGCTCCACGGCGAGCTCGTCGAGGCGCTCCATGCCCGACTTCGAGACGACCCCGGCACCGGGGCCCTCGAGGTAGGACTGCTCATCTTCGAGACCGATGCACTCGTCGACAGCGCCAACACGATCGCCGAGCTCCTCGATCGTTGACCCGCCGTCGAGGGCAGGGATCCCGGCGGGTGACACAGCCCGTGGGTAGGTTGGCGAGCGGACCAGAACAACGACCCACAGGAGGAACCGATGGCCACGAAG
>JBOGHY010000079.1:0-2912 GCA_050742375.1 Acidimicrobiales bacterium
GAGTACGGGGCGCCGAACATCGACATCGAGGAAGGCTTCATCGAGATCCACCACAAGGGCCGCTCCGACGTGCTGCCCTACCCCAAGCAGCCGAACAGCTTCTACCACCTCTCAAAGGTGCACGACAGCCACAACATCCAGTTCGCCTGCCGGATCTGGGACATCCGCTCGACCGACTTGAACCAGGGCGTCGTCTACGGCCAGCACACGCCCGAGACCGGCAGGCATCCCGACCTCCTCACGCGCTGGGACTACGACGGCGTCTTCGGGACCGTGCTCAACCGCTTCTGCGTGCAGGCGGCCGTCGGCTACCCCCTCACGGTGTACGGCAAGGGTGGCCAGACCCGGGCGATGCTGGACATCCGCGACACCCTCGCCTGTGTCGAGCTTGCCTGCGTCAACCCGCCCGAGGCGGGCGAGTACAGGGTCTTCAACCAGTTCACCGAGTCCTGGGCCGTCCGCGAGCTCGCCGAGCGGGTGCAGCGCGTGGCCGACTTCGACGTGCAGATCGACTCCGTGCCGAACCCCCGCGTCGAGAGCGAGGACCACTATTACAACGCCGTCACGACGCACCTCCCCGCGCTCGGGCTGAAGCCGCACCTGCTCTCCGACGAGACGGTCGAGGACCTCCTCGAGACGGCCGTCAAGTACAAGGACCGAGTGAACTTCGAGGCGATCCGCCCGACCGTCAACTGGCGATCGACCAAGAGCGAGGTGAACATCCCCGGAGGCGGCACCGGCGCCTGACCCGCCTGCTTCCCGTCCAGGGCGGCGGGCAGGTACCTTCCAGCACAGATGTCCGGGGGCTTCCGTCGCCGTTTGGGTCTGCAGGCCCGCCGTCGCTCGCCACGGCGCCTGGTCGCCTTTCTTGTCGTCGCGGTCGTGATCTCGATCGTGGTGGGAGAGGTCACGAGCGACGTGGTCTCCTCTTCGAAAGCCGCCTCGGTGATGCACGCACGCACCTATGCGGCGGCCGTCGCGCCGATCATGGACGAGTCAACGGCGCTTTCCGGCTTCATCACCGACCTGCGCCGCCATCCCCTGGCCCTCGGGCGCGAAGGGATCGCGACGGCGCTCGGACGTCTCGTCGAAGGCAGCGAAGACGTGCGCCACCAGCTCTTCTCCCTCGCCCTGGCCGCCCCGACACAAAGGAGCGAGCGGCTCCTGGCGAGCGTCTTCAGCCTTCGAGCAGAGGCGGCGAGGCACCTCACCGGGGCGATCTACGCCGCCATCGGGCCGCTGCACTCCGCCGGACGCTCCGCGCGCATGCTCAGGGCGGTCGCAACCGAGATCCGGCGATCGGACGACAGATATCGACGCTTCGGCCGCACCCTGCCCGGCGACGTCCGCCGGGACGACCCCCTCCCGGCTTCGAGCTGGAAGGCGAGCGCCGACTGGTCCGCGCGGGCTCTCAGCCGCTACGCCTCCGAGCTCGCCGGTGCCCGCAGCCTCCGGCTCACCCGCGCTCTCTCGATCGTTGCTGTCTCGCTCTCGCCCCCGGCGCTTCGCATCACGGGACTTCCGCCCACGACCACGACGACGACCACGACCACGACCACCTCGACGACCACCTCGACGACGACGCTGCCGGGGGCCACCACGACCTCGTCCACCTTCGTGCCGGCGACGCCCACCACCACGACCGCGACCACGACGACGACGACCCTCCAGGTCCCGCCGGGGTCTTCGACCTCCTGGCTCCCGGCGATCAAGCGGCTCTCGGTCGTGGTCGTCGTCGCCAACGCCGGCGACGGCCCGGCCCGCTTTGTCGCAGTGACGGCGACGGCCACGCCGCTACGGCCAGGTGCGCTTCCACATGGCAGCAGGCGGCCTCGGTCGGCACCGCTCCCGAAGGTGAGCAGCGTGCGGGTGGTGGTGCACAGCCTCGCGGCCGCCAGCTCGACCGAGATCGTCCTTCGCGGCCTCGTATTGCGCCCCGGCACGGGCTACGAGCTTGCCGTGCGCCTCGGGGCAGAGGTGGAGCGGATCAGGCTCCAGGTGGCCTCGGGTTGAGGTCCCGCCGGCCGAGGGTGCCGCCCTCTCCGGACCGTCTCCTCCACGCGGCCTCGGCCCGCGCCTGCAGCTCCATCACCGGGATGCCGGTGCTCTCGGCCAGCGCCGCCACGTCTGAGTGCTCGGCCTTTACCCGCCCCGGGCTCACCTTCACCCTGACGGTCCTGCCCTCGACCTCGACCTGCTCGACCGACCGCTCGGCTGCGACGCGTTCGACCGCCCTCGCCCGCACTCCGAGGGTCCCTGTCGCCGACATCATCACGGCGATGAGCTGGCGGACGAGGACCGGCTCGGCGAGCGCCGAAAGGACGTGTGCCGGCCTCCCGTGCTTCATCACGACCGGCGTGATCCAGGCGTCGAGCGCTCCCGAGTCGAGGAGCTCGGCGACGGCCCAGGCGAGGATCTCGCCGGTCACGTCGTCGAGGTTCGCCTCCAGCTGAACGAGGGGGAGGCCGAGGCGCCCTGAGCCGTCTGGAAGGCCGCCCGCTGGCACCGCCGTCGAGAGGCCGACTATTACCTGGGTGCAATTCGGGATGCCGGCGAGCTCGCGGGCACCCGCCCCGTAGCCCGCCGCCTCGACCACGAGATCCGGCATCGGTCCGAAGCTCGCCGACCAGGCGCGCAGCATGGCGGCGCCCGTAGGCGTCGTCAGCTCGACATCGACATCCCGCCCGAGCGTGGGCGCTCCGGCGAGAAGGGCCACCACGGCCGGTGGCGGGTTCGGCAGGAGGCCATGGGCGGAGCGGAGCACGCCGCTTCCCTGCGCCACGGGGCTCGAGGCGACCTCGTCTATGCCGAGGAGCTCGAGGGCGGCGGCGCTCCCGACGACGTCGACGACGGCGTCGATCCCGCCTACCTCGTGAAAGTGGACCTGGGAGGCCGGCCGTCGGTGCAGGCTC
>JBOGHY010000080.1:0-6254 GCA_050742375.1 Acidimicrobiales bacterium
GGCTGTCGCCCCCGGCTGGAACTCGCGGAGGCGCCAAGGCGGTTACAGCCAATTCAGTACCCATGACAGGCGGACTTTCCACATGCAGGCGTAGAACGCCCTCACAGGGGCCGACGCGCGGCCCGGCTAAAAGGCCTGCACCCTCGCCGGAAGCGGGGCGGACCTCCGCCAGCGCAACCTCGTAGCGAGCTCCGCGCGGCCAGATTCCGGCGACCTTGCCGACCAGAGCCACACCGGGCTCGGCAGGTGTCCCGGCGACGACGCGGTCCGGGTGGAGCGCAAGCAGCTCCCCACCGCAGCCCGTTAGAAAGCAGCTGTAGCCCAAGAGCTCGGCAGCCTGGCGGGAGGCGGGTGCCCGCACGACCTCGTCGGGAGGTCCCAGCTGCAGGAGCCGTCCCTCGTCCATGAGCGCCAACAGCTCGCCGAAGGCCTGCGCCTCGGCGAGGTCGTGGCTGACGAGCACGGCACAGGCCGCCGTTCCGACGGCGCCCTCGGCCATGGTGCGCAGCCGCCGGGTCGACTCGTCGTCGAGTGCCGAGAAGGGCTCGTCGAGGAGCAGCACCGAAAAGGGCCGGGCGATCGCACGGGCGAAGGCGACTCGCTGGCGCTGACCACCCGAGAGCTCGAGCGGGCTCGCCCGGTCGAGGCCCTCGAGGCCGACCGAGCCGAGCAGCGCCGCCAGCGCCCCGCCGGCCGGGCGAGCCCTGTCGGGGAGCCCGTAGCAGATGTTCTCGGCGACGCTCAGGTGGGGGAAGAGGCTCGTCGGCTGCCGCACCAGTGCGACGCCCGCTCGCCGGGCGGCGTCGATGCCGTCTATCTCGCAGCCGGAGACGCGCACAAAGCCGCGGTCCGGTCGGACGAGGCCGGCAATCGCTTCGAGCACGGTCGTCTTGCCGGCGCCCGAGGGACCGACGAGCGAGAGGCGTTCGCCGGCGCCGAGGCGGAACGAGGTCTCGACGACGGCCGACCGTCGCCGCAGCGAGATTGCGACGTCGAGGTGCGGCGGTGCCTCTTCGCTCACGGCAACGCCGGTTCCATGGCGAGGTGCCGTCCGCGCACGCGGGCCGCCCAGACGTAGGCAAGGAGCGGGAGCGGCAGGGCCGCCACGACGAGCAGGAGGGCGTAGGGAAGGGCCCTCCCGAGACCAAGCTCGACGAAGGTCGTGTCGATGGCGATGGGAAGGCCCCGAGGGTTGTAGGCGACGATGAGCACGGCGCCGAAGGCGCCCATCGCCCGCGCCCAGCTGGTGGCGAGCCCGGTCGAGAGCCCCGGCGCCGCAAGGGGGACGGTTACCTTGAAGAAGGCGGCGAGGGGCCGGTCGCCGAGCAGGCGTGCGTCCTGCTCGAGTCGCTCGTCCACCGCAGCGAAAGCCCCTTCGGCGGACAGCACGTAGTACGGCGCCGCCTCGTAGAACTCCGCTACGACAAGGGCGAAGAACGTGTTGATGCCGAAGGCGCTCCCGCTCAGGTGCGATAGGGCCTGGCCGACGGGGCCTGACTGGCCGATCAAGAAGATCAAGAGCAGTCCGATGACGAGCGGAGGCATGAGGAGCGGGACGACGACGCCCGCCTCGATGAGGCGAGGGAACGGGAGTCGGCGCCGGGCGAGGAGGTAGGCGAGCGGGGTGCCGAGGCCGACGATGACCCCGAGGGCGACGGCGCTGGCGCCGAGCGAGATCCAGAGCGGATCGAGCGCCCCGGGCGGCCCGAGAGTGGCGTCCAGGTTGTGCGGCGAGACATGGGCGACAAGGACGCCGATCGGCCCGAGGAGGACCACCCAGACGAAGGCCGAGCCGGCGATGGCCGCCCAGCTCGAGGCGCGGGCGAGACCCAGGCTCACGATCTCGACACCCTTCCCCCCAGCCGGCGAAAGCGGGCGAGCACGCTCGCCGGCAGCACCGAGGCGATGCGCTCGTAGCCCGGAGCTGTGACGAGCCCGGGCGCCTCGAGCTCGTAGCCGGAGCGACGGAGATCCCGACGCCCGGAGCCCGAGAGAAGGAAGGACAAGAAGGAGGAATCGGCGGCAGTGTCGGCGGTGGCGACGTGCCGGCCGCCGGCGGGGTGGACGAGGGCGGCGTCGAGGGTGATGAGCCCTCCCTCGAAGATGCTGCCGTCGGCGAGGCGGATCGAGACGGACTCGTAGCGCGAAAGCTCCGAAGGAGCGGCGAAGTCGAGCGAGGAAGGCAGCTTGATGTAGGAGAGGTGGTACTGGAGCGCCTGGGAGAGGTAGGCGCTTCCGGCGTCGACGGCGGCGCTCGAGATTAGCGAGGGGACTGCGGCTTCGGCGAAGACCTGGGAGGTGTCGCCGATCGAGTTCGACGGGCTGGTGCCGAGGATCCGCTCGGCGCTGCCCGCCGGCAGGTGCAGCTCCGACTGGGCGAGGTGGCACATGAGCTCGAAGTAGGCACCCTGCGGATCGGCATTCGGGTCGGTGCGGGCGAGCTTGAAGCCGGGCGATGCCATCAGGCTGAACAACTGCGAGAGGGGAGCCGATCGGCGGGCGATGGCGTTGAGACGAGGGGCTTTCGGGCTGTGGGGCGAGTACGCGACGACGAGTGGGTCGGACGCCAACGCCATGGCGAAGCTCGCCCGCTTCTGCGGCCAGAGGGACTCGATGGGTCTCGCGCCGACCGAGAGGAACACCCCGGGCGAGATCTCGCCCGCGAGTATCTCCTCGGCAAGGTCGTTCGAGCCGGCCCCCAGAGGGCCGCCGATGCGGTCGCCGCTCGCCGTCTCGAAGCCCGGCTCGAGCACTGTGCTCATGATCTGCTCGAGCGAGGCGGCGTAAGCGACCTCGGCCGTGCCTGCGGGGGCGTGCGTGGCACCGGGAGGGGTCGCGCCTGAGCTGCAGCCGGCGAGCGCGACGAGGAGAGCGCTTGAGAGGAGCCCACCCGAAAGCCGGTAGCACCACGCCCGGGATCGCACCGTTGGCAGGCTAGCCGATCTGACAAGGACAACTATCGTGTCGCTAGCATGGCTTTCTAAACGGGCGGAGCAGTACGGTCGCGGCGTGGTGCCCAGATCGAGGCCGAGCCTGCGCGCCGAGCGGCGCCTCTTCGCGGCGGGCTTCTCTGTAGTCGGCGGGGTCGACGAGGTGGGCCGGGGCGCATGGGCCGGGCCTGTGAGCGTCGGGATCGCCGTGCTGCGCGCCGGCGCCCGGAGGCGGCTTCCCTCGGGCCTGCGGGACTCGAAGCAGCTCACCCACGAAGAGCGCGAGGCGCTCTACGGGCCGCTCGGCTCGTCGCTGGCGGCGTACGCAGTCGGCCATGCGAGCCCCGAGGAGTGCGACGGGCTCGGCATGACCGCCGCCCAGCGCCTGGCTGCCCGACGCGCCTTCGAGCGGCTGGACGTGCTGCCCGAGGTGATGTTGCTCGACGGGACCTTCGACTTTCTCGGCTCCGGGCCGGAGTCGTCGTCGTGCACGTTCCCCCCGGTTCGCACGATCGTGCGGGGGGACGCGAGCTCCAAGGTGATCGCGGCGGCCTCGGTGCTGGCCAAGGTGACCCGCGACCGACTCATGGAACTCGAGAGCGAGCACTACCCCTGGTACGGCTTCGACAGAAATCGCGGCTACCCGACGCCGGTCCACAAGATGGCCCTTGCCGCCTGGGGCCTCACACCCTTCCACAGACGCAGCTGGGCCTTCGTCGAGGCGCTCGGCTACCGGCCGTCAGGCTGGCTCAGTCTCGGCGCCGGCGGGCTCGAGTCTCCGGGGCCGCCCGAGCCGTTGCCCGGGCCGCCCTCGCCGGGGCCCCCGACTCCCGACCCGCCAATCCCCGGGCCGCCCGAACCGCTG
Organism: Acidimicrobiales bacterium; assembly: GCA_050742375.1. Lineage (GTDB taxonomy): Bacteria > Actinomycetota > Acidimicrobiia > Acidimicrobiales > Bog-793 > JAKATT01. The sequence continues at coordinate 3,796 of JBOGHY010000080.1, forward strand.
CCCGACCCCGTGCCCGCCTAGCCGAAATACCGTTCGGGGCCAGTGGCGGTGCTCGCGACGCTTCACCGGGAAGCTCGACGTCTTGCGCTTCACGATCCGCGGGTTGGCACGTAGGCGACGCGGCACCAGCTCGCTTCATCGTTTCTTCGGTGAGTAGAACGGCTCGGTCCCGGCCTCATGGTCAGTGACGTCGACCAGTCCGGTGACCGTGGGCTGCCGGGCGCGCAGCAGCGGCTCGACGCCCTGCCTGAGGGTCACTTCGGCCAGGCTGCAGCCCTGGCATCCGCCTTCGAGCTGCACGCGGATCCACCCGTCGGTCACCCCGACGACGGTGATGCGGCCGTGGTGGGCGGCAATCGCCGGGTTGACCTCCGCGTCGAGGATCGCGCGAGCAGCTTCGGCGAGATCCGCTGCGGATCTGGGCGAAGGGTCGTCGGCCTGCGCGGCGGCGGGTACCGCCAGCCGAACCGAGGTGATCCCGGGGACGGCGGAGCGGAGCAGCGCCTCGATGCGCCCGGCGAGCGGTAGCACGGCACCCGGCGAACCGGTCACCTCCAGGGTGACGATGCCGTCCGCGACCGAGGCGACGCGGAGGGCGGCGCCGCGCGCGATGACCGAGGGCATGATGCCGCGCTCCAGCGCCGCCGCAACCGTCGCGGTCAGGGCGGCCGGATCGGTCACGGCGCGGCCTCCCGCCTGGCCATGGCGAGCGCAGCGTCGAGGTCGGTTATCAGGTCCTCGGCCGCCTCGACGCCTACGGACAGGCGGAGCAGGTCCGCGGGCACCGGGGAAGACGGGCCCTCCTGGCTTTGGCGGTGCTCGATGAGGCTTTCCACTCCGCCCAAGGACGTGGCGCGCTTGAACACCCTCACGTGACGCAACACGGCGTGCGCCTGCTCAGGCCCGCCAGCCAGCCGGATCGACATCATCCCGCCGAACCCGCCGGTCATCTGCCGAGCCGCGATCTGGTGACCAGGGTGATCTGGAAGCCCTGGGTAGAGCACCGAGGTCAACGCCGGGTGCCCGTGGAAAGTGGTGGCGATGGACAGGGCGGTCTGAGAGGCGCGATGCACGCGCAGGAACAAGGTGCGCATGCCGCGCTGCAGAAGCCAGGCCTCGAACGGCCCGGGCATCGCACCAGCGTTGCGTCGCCAGGACCGGATCCGCTCCCAGAACGGGTCCCGGTGGGCGGCCAGCACCGCCCCGGCCAGTACGTCGCCGTGACCGTTGAGATACTTGGTGGCCGAATGCACCACCAGGTCGGCGCCGTGCTCGAAGGGCCTGGTGAGCACCGGCGTGGACACCGTGTTGTCGACCGCCACCCGCACCCCGGCCGAGTGCGCCAGCTGGCAGGCGCCGGCCAGGTCCGTGATCTCCCACGTGGGATTCGCCGGGGTCTCGATCCAGAGCAACCGGGTGCGGCCGGGGCGAATCGCGGCGGCCAGTGCGCCAAGGTCGGTGGTGTCGGCGAACTCCACGTCCAGGCCCCAGGTGAGGGCGAACTCGGCCAACCATTTCCGCACCCCCCAGTACAGGACTCGGGAGACCAGCACATGGTCGCCTGGTAGCAGCGACTGGAACACAGCGGTTGCCGCTGCCATCCCCGAGCCGAACAGCGCGCAGGCGCACCCGTCGCCTTCCAGCGCGGCCAGCAGCCGCTCCGCGTGCTCCGACGTCGGGTTGTCCGCCCGCGTGTACACCCGGTCCTCCGGATAGGAACCGTCCGGCCGCTGCTCGTAATTCGTGGACAAGTTGATCACCGGTGCGAGACCGCCCGAGGAACGATCCGCCTCACCCAGGCCCTGCGCGGCCAGGGTCTCGGGTGAGACTGGCTGCTCCATCTGCCACCTCTCCTTCGTAGCGCGCTACGCCTGCTGTAACCGAACCATTGCTGCTGTGCTATTCCGCGCCGACGGCCACCGACAGGCCGGCGAGACGCCACTCCGGCATGCCTTCGTCGAGACGACGTGCCTTGTACCCCTTGGCCAGAAGACGCTCGACGGCCTGTGGGGCGAGCACGCAGTACGGACCGCGGCAGTAGGCGACGATCTCGGACCCCTTTGGGAGCCGACCCAGGACCGCGTCGAGTTGGTCGAGGGGGACCGAACGTGCGCCAGGGATGTGGCCGGCCGCGAACTCCTCGGCGGGCCGCACGTCGAAGATGACGACCTCGCCCCGGCTGGCGCGCTCGACGAGCTCGGCCGCCGACAGCGGCTCGAACCCGTCTCGGGACTCGAAGTAGTCGCGCACGACACGGTCGACCTCGGCCAGGCGGGCACGGGCGACGCTGCGCAGCGCGACCAGCAGGGCGCCGACGTCATCGCCGGCGATACGGTAGAAGACCTTGGTGCCGTCCTTCCGGGTCTCGACCAACCCGGCGCGCCGCAGCACCTGCAGGTGGGCCGAGGTATTGGTGACGCCCATCCCGGTGGCGCCCGCCAAGGCGTCGACGCTGCGCT
>JBOGHY010000081.1:0-2032 GCA_050742375.1 Acidimicrobiales bacterium
GAACAGGAGGATGCGTCCGCTCACGTCATACCCGTCCCCGTTGCCGCCTTGATCGATTCGATCACCCGTGTCCTCAGTTCTTCGAACGAGACCGCACCCGCATCGCTCCCGAGACCGATGAGGTACGCGCCCGGCGGCACGATCGGTGCCACCTCGAACGCAACCGCCCTCTGTCTGCGGCGATGCCTATTGCGCTCGACTGCCGAGCCCACCCGACGCGGGACGGACTAGGCGAATCGCCGGGTTTCATCGCCGGGCATTGCCGCTAGATAGTGTACTGCGACCGGACCCGAGCGGGCACGTCGGCGCGAGCCGACCAGAGACGAAAAGTCGCTCCGCCCGCGGATTTTTGCCGGGCGCGCTCGACCGCAGCTGGCGCCATCGTGCACAGGGTCTGGGCCGAGTGTCTCTTGGCCCATAGCCAAGAGGACGGACGCTCGCCGTCAGGCCGAGAGGCGTGCCCGGCCGCGACGCCGACGGGAACGCACGATGGCTCGGCCTGCCCTCGTCGACATCCGGTGACGAAAGCCATGTCGGCGGGCTCGTTTGCGGGTGTTCGGCTGGAATGTGCGCTTCATGTCGGCTCTTTCCTCCTGCACGACGCGTCCGAACGGCGCCCGAGTGATCTCGTGGGCGCGCCAAAAAAGCGGTCACGGTTGACCCTGGGCATGCTAGCGCCTCCCTTGCCGGGCGAGCAACGAGCCGGATTCGAGGCGAGCTGCCGCTTCCGGAGCTTTGAGCAGGTAATTCGCTCCGAACAGGATATTTGTGCTTCAGTTGCCCGTCTCGGCTGCCCGTCTCGGTCGCCCGTGCACGGACCAGGTCGGAGCACTAGCATGCCGAAATTAGCCTGGCCTTGCCCACCGTCCACATCTGTGGATTCGGGTGTGGAGAACGTCTGGATCGGAGGGCTCGGAGCCAGTGACTGAAGCCCAGCAGCTGTGGAACGCCTGCTCGAGCGCGCTGCGCTCCCAGGTGTCGGAGGCGACCTGGAAGGCGTGGTTCTCGGGGATCGAACCTGTGGCGGTGGTGAGCGGCGAGCTCGTCCTCTCGGTGCCGAGCGCTGTCGTCCGCGATCGCCTCGAGGGTCGCTTCAGTGGCATGCTGCATGACGCCGTGGTAGATGCCTCGGGCAAGGACTACCCAATCCGCTACGACGTGAATGTCGACGAGGTCGTCGAGGCTGGCACGGTTTCGAGGGCCGGCTATCCCCACGAAACTACCTGGCCAGGAGAGCTCATCGGCGCCGGCGCCGACCCCTCCCTCCTCGGCACAAGCTCAACGGCACCCAACACACAGGCGCCCTCTAGCCACTCCGGCACGGCGTCCGCCCGCCACGGCGCCGACAAGGGGCACAGCAGCGACGTGCCGCTCAATCCCAGGTACACCTTCGACGCCTACGTCACCGGTCCGTCCAACCGTTTCTCCTACGCGGCGGCACTCTCGGTCGCCGAGGGCCCCGCCAAGTCCTACAACCCGCTGTACATCTATGGAGGGGTCGGACTTGGCAAGACCCATCTGCTGCAGGCGATCGGCAATTACGTGACCGAGAACTTCGCCCGCCTGCGGGTGAGGTACGTCTCGACGGAGACCTTTCTCAACGAGTTCGTCGAGACGATCCGGGCGAAGCACGACATGGGCGCCTTCCGGCGCCGCTATCGGGAGTGTGACGTACTCCTCATCGACGACGTCCAGTTCATGGAGAACAAAGACTCACTCCAAGAAGAGCTCTTCCACACTTTCAACTCGCTCTATGGTGCTTCCAAGCAGATCGTCATCACCTCGGACCGCCCGGCCAAAGCGCTTGCCACCCTCGAAGAGCGCCTTCGCAGCCGCCTCCTGTCCGGCCTCACCACCCACGTCGAGCCTCCCGAAATTGAGACGCGCATCGCCATCCTTCGCACAAAGGCCGAGCGGGAGAAGTTAGTCGCCGGCGACGACGTCCTCGAATTCATAGCCGCCAACGTGAAAGACAACATCCGTGAGCTCGAAGGGGCTCTCACACTCGTCACCGCCTTTGCCAATCTGAACC
>JBOGHY010000082.1:0-17165 GCA_050742375.1 Acidimicrobiales bacterium
CCGTTCGTGCCGGCGCCGAAGCTGCTGGCGCTCCCGCGGTGACAGGCCGCCCCACATGCCGAAGGCTTCGCCCATGCCGGCTCTGAGACAGGGCTCGACGACTGGACAGCCGGCGCAGATCGCCCGGCATGTAAACCCGTTGCTCGCAGGCCGGAAAACGCTATGGCTGTTGTGTTGGGACGGGCCGTCCGGTACCACTGACCTTGCTGGGCACAACGCTGCCGAGCGGATGAGTGGTGATGGCCAGGTGGCTCGCTGACGGTGAACCCTGCGCTCCTCCTGTGTAGGAAACCTCGAAGTCATAGTTGTCATCGAGCGCAGACGGAGTGGAAACGGCCTCGCCGTCCTGGACGAGAGTGTATGAGTAGAGATTCGAATAGGTGCTCGGAGTGATGCCCAGGCCAGTGAACTTTACGGCTGGCGTGTAGGCGGGTGTCGGGCACTCGTACGGAGGCGGCGACGGGTTTGTCGTGCAGTCCGGATTGCTGGCCTGGCTCGGGTCCTCCACGACCCACTCGGCCGAAGAGCCTGGACCGCCGTAGGGCTGGTCGGTGATGAAGACCTCACCAGTCGTGGTGTCTTGGACTTCGATCCCCCAGCACGTATCCCCTGACGGGAGCGACGAACAGTCGCCGCTGCTCACCGGGCCGATCGTCACCGTCACCACGTCGCCCACGTTGACCGCAGCTGGACTGCCGTCATCCCAAGTCGGAACCAGCACTTGAGTGGGGTACTGAGGGAGGATTTCCCACCAGACTGAGATGTAGAAGGTGTTTGGCGCGCCGCAAGTACCTGTAGACAGGTCATTGGCCGTTTCGTTGATCCCGGCTTGTATGAGGTCACTGTCACCAGGTCCTCCCGTAAGGCCGGAACCGTCGATCCCAACCCATTCCGCCAGGTACGAATCACAGGTCTCACTAGTCGTCAGGGATGGCACGGTGAATGTGCCTTGCACCGCTGTGTACGGCTGACTCCCGGTCATGACGTAACCGGACCAGTTGACCGAAGTCTCCGGTTGTACGTACTGGTTGGGGTTGGGTGCCGTCGTGGTGGTAGTTGTCGTGGTAGTCGAGGTGCTCGTTGTCGTGGTAGTCGGGGTGCTCGTTGTGGTGGTGGTTGTCGCAGGGGCGGGTTTCCCGCGCTGGACAACGTGGAGCGAGCCGCTCACCGCCACTCGTCCCGAGCGCGCTCTGAGGGTGAAGACGAAGCGTCGCTGCGCGTGCGTACCGTTGTAGGGGATCGTCACCCGGCGACTGCGCCTCGCGGCACACTTCGTCTTTGCCGGAAGGCCAGATAGCTTCGGTCGAGAGGACCAGATGCAGTCTCGCGCACGCGCCAGCCTCAACGTGGCGCGCAAGACAACGGAGCTACCCTCGTAGGGCACGACGCGCCGACTTGCCGACATAGAGACCGGAGGCGGCGAGGCGAGCGCCCTTGTCGTGTAGATCGTCAGCGACGAGAACATGACGACAGCCGTGGCCACTACAAGGATGTGCCTCCGGCGATGCGAGCCCACGCTTCCCCCGTTCTGCGGCTGTTCGCTCATGCCGCGCCTTGTCAAAGCCTTGCACACTCTCGGCTCGGCTTCAGCGAGTTCACCCACCCGCCTCCACGGCATCAAGGCTAGGTCCGCCTGCTGGGGCAGGAAGCTCGACGCCGACCAGGGCGGCAAGCGCCAGCCAGTGGCGCGGGCTCGGCATGTGGATGCCACGGCGCCACTTCGACGCGATCGACGACGAGACGCCGCACGCACGGGCGATCGCGATGAGCGAGAGGGACGCGAGACGCGGGACCAGCTCGTCTCGGCACCACGCGGCGTCGGGGACCTCCCCTCGCTCGGCTTGAGAGGCAAGCTCGGCGAGACGCCGGAGCCGGTTCGTCTCCCGACGACGCTCTTGGGCGGCGACGCTGTGACTGGGCAGCTCGCCCGTGGCGCCCTGGTGGTCGAGCGCGGCCGCCCGTGACGCCGGCACGATCGCAGCCGAGATCGCCGCGCGGCGCTCGGGCAGACACGTCGGGCACCACAAACGCTGGGAGCGCTTCCGGTCGGCCGCTGCCGGCAGGTCGGACCCGCAGCCGATGCACGTAGGGAGCGGCACCGGGCCGCCACGCACGACGCGGGGAGCCTGGCGAGCCTTGCCACGAGGCGGGAGCTTGGCGACGTTCGGGCCGGTCGCTCTCGTCACCGCCGCATCCTCAGCCCTCTCGGCGCTCGCCCGCATACGTGCCGCGTGGCGGTGTTTCATCCCCGAGAGCGCGCTCGGCACGCTCACCGGGTATGGCGACGCCTCGGCGAGGATGCCGGCGACGTGCTCGACGACCGGGCCGAGGAGCAGCCCCCATGAGGGCATGGCCTCGGCGAGCAAGTGCGAGAGCGGCGACATGACCCGCACGACGCCGCGGCCGTCCTCGGCGAAGTCGGACTTGCGACAGGGGCGAGAGGCGAGCAGCTCGACCACGTAGCGATCGACGACCGGCCGCAGCGGTTCGATGACGTCGAGGACGAAAGAGTCCCGGCCTCGCACGTCCGCGTGGAGGATGCCTAGCGACGGGTCGAGCCCCATGCGCAGACAGGCGAGGCGCCCCTCGGCTTCGAGCAATCGGTAGGCGTAGTTCAACATGGCGTTGAGCGGGTCGGTAGCGTGGCGAGCCGAGCCGGGCGAGACGGCCGAGCGTCGGCCCTCGAAGGCTCGCCAGTGCTCCGGCACGCGCCGCCGGTCGCGGGCGACGAACGGCACGGCGAGCGATGACCAGGCGGCGAAGTAGGTATTAGCGCTCGCGGCTTCGAGCTGGCGCAGCTCCTGCAGCGACTCGCAGTCGTCGAGCGCTCCGATGAGCCTTGCGATTGTCTCGTCGGCACCGGGAGCGCCGAGCAGGCCGGCGCAGACATGGGCTTGACCCGAGAGCTTGCCGGCGGTGAGGTAGCGGGCCACTTCGAGCCCTGCCGGCCCGAAGGGTGCGAAGGCCTGGGCACGGCGGATGCGTGCGTCATCGACGGACACGCCGGCCGAGGTGAGGAGCAGCTCGCCGTGAGGGTCGATGACGACGACGGCGACGCCTGCGCCCTGGCACCAGCGCAGGCTGTCGATGCTGAGCGTCCCGGCCGCGTTCAGCACGACCAGGCGGGCGAGCTGGTGCGTGGCCCGATCGAAGCTGCGCAGCCGGCGGTCCTGACCGACGCCGTCACTGACTTCGAGGGCGCCCCGCTCGACTCGCACCCGGACCCCGAAGCCGTCGCACACGACGACCGGGCCGGGCCGGTCGTCGCCGTACGTCTCGGCGATCGCTTCGAGCCGGTCGCTCACATCCTCCTCGCTGAGCGGCCGTGACTCGGCCACCACGGTGGCGGTCATGGCCGCAACTCTCGGGAGAGCTGGGTTGCTGCTGCGAGCATGGCCGAGCGCTCGGGAGCCGCGCCGACTTCGAGCACGAGCAGCGACAGGAGCGCTCTGAGCAAGGCCTCGGCGTCGGGTCCGGCAAGGGAGACGCTGACACGTCTAGCCTCGGGTGCGTCCACGGAGTTGTTCCTCCTTGGGCCAGCTCCGGGGTCGTCAAAGCGGCGCCCGGAGCACTTATGTGCGTCTACAGCCTACCCTGGGGGGGCTCCCAGCGAGTGCGGTCAGGCCGGCCGCGCCATTCCGAGCGCGTCGCACCATGTCTCGAAGTCGCCATCGCCCATGACGGCTGCCTCCGCCCGGCTGAGGCTCCCGAGTACCTCGACGACCTCCTGGTCCTCGGCGCCGCACTCCTGGCAGGTGAAGAGGTAACCGTCCAGCTCGCCCGGGAGCAGGTCCTCGTCGAGGTAGACGTCCAGATGCCCGCAGCGCAGCACGTACGCGATGGCGGAGGGAGGCTCTTCCCGCTTCGACGCCTCCGGCTTGCGCGGTCGAGCCGTCGAGCTGGCGCCAGCCACCGCCACGTACACCGTCGAGCGACAAGAGGGGCAGCTCGTCTTTCCGCCGCGGCGGGCCGCCGTCTCGAAGCTCCGGCCGCAGCGCCGGCACGACACGTCAGTCATGGCGGGAGGGTACCGCCGGACGCCTCCTCTTTGCCCATGTGGAGCGGGGGCGGCAGCGCCGGTGAGGCCGCGCCAAGCCGTCATTCTCCCGGTTGCCGTCGGGCGGCCAGCGCCGCCCAGTCCGACAGCCGCATGACCACGTAGGCGTCGTCCACCGGGCGACCGCGGCGCTTGGCGACGACGACGGGCAGGTCCCCGCCCTCGCCCACCTGGTGCACTGCCTGGTCGAGGAAGGCGGCCAGGTCGATCGCCCGGTGCGCCTTGGCTTCGACCGTGAAGCCCCACACCCCGGTCACGTCGCCGTGGTCGTCGTGGCGCCCGGCACCGTAAGACCGTGCGGCGTCAGGGAAGCCGTGCTCGCGGAGGAAGCCGACAACGTCCCGCTCGAACACGCTGCCCTTGCGCTTCGGGCCGGCGCCGCCGCCGGTCATTGCGAACCCTCCGGCGTGTATGGGTTACGGACCGTTTTTCGGGGGGGCTGGTCATCCGTGCCAGATGTCGAAAAGGCGGCATTTTCCGCCCCCTCTGACCTGGACGTTTCCGAGCTAACCCAAACAGCACCGTGACGCTTCCGAGCCCTGCTCGCAGCTACCTGGCAGGCGGTGCTGCAGTACTTGGCGTCGCCTCGGAGAGGGCCGATGTCCTTCTTGCAGCGCGGACCGTCACAGCGGCGGGGGCCAGCATCCATCGCCCGGCCCGCGGAGGTCGCCATGCGGGCGAACCAGCGGTCGCCGACTCTGACCACGGCCTCGGAGCGCATCGCCTTGAGTGCCCGCTTGAACCTGCGGACGCTGAAGGTGTCGCCCCATCCGCACCTCGCATCCATCTCGAAGACGACGACGATGTCCTTCTCCTCGATGCCGAGCGCGTTGCACCTCTCGTTGTCGATGACGACGCCTTCGAGGAATCTGGCGTCCGCCTCGACGAGTTCGTCAGTCATGCTCCCTCGCTCTCGTCGGCCCCCGTCGCCCCCACGGCTTCGAGGCGCTCTCGTGCCATCGCGAAGGCGGCCGGATCGACCTCAACTCCGAGAAAGCGCCGGCCTTCGAGGAGGCAAGCGGCACCCGTGGTCCCCGATCCAGCGAACGGGTCGCAGACGAGATCACCTGGACGGGTGACCATCTGGACGAGCTTTCGGAACGGTCCGAGAGTCTGCGCCCAGTGGTGGTCGGTCGCCGACTTCTCGCCCCGACCCTCGGATGCGATCGTGTCGTCGATCGGCCCGCGTGCCACGTAGCGCCCGGCCGAGTACACGAGCCATGGCCGATGCCGACGCCAGATCAGGTGACTTCGGATGATCGTGTGGCGGCCCGGCTGGATGGTGGCGCCGACCCACACGAACTCCAGGTGCTCTGCGAGCCGGCGCATGGAATCGAGCTGGCGCAGGTGGCCGCAATAGGCGACGCAGAGCCGGCCGGGCACGAGGACCCGAGCCGCCACCGCCCCGAGGCCGGACCACAACGGGATCGACTGGTCGTCGTACGGCGGGTCCGTCAGGATGGCGTCTATCGAGGCGTCGGGCAGCCCGGCGAGGACCTCCCGGAAGTCGCCGCAGCGAAGCTCCCACGCGTCGGAGCGGACGACCGTTCCGGCCGCCTCCGCATGCTCGGCCCGGAGCCTTGCCATGTGCGCCTTGCGGGCCAGCTCCTCGGCCCGGCGGATGTCGAGCAGCGTCCCCGGCCCGTCGTCTCCGATGATCGACAGGGCCGCCCGTGCTCGCTCAGTGTCCCGCTGGCCGGTCACGACGACGTTCGGGCGCCTCGCCGGGTAGCTGCCCCCGCCTTTGCGCCCGACACGCTCGGGTTCTGAGATTGTCCGGTCCCGGACAATCGACAGGTCGTCGGCGATGGTGGAACGGCCGACCCCGAGAGCTTCGGCGATGCGCCGGATCGTGAAGCCGCGCTCCCGCAGGTTCGTCACGATCTCGGCCCGCTGGGCTCTCGTCAGGTGGCGCCGGAACAGGTTCGCCGCGAGCACGCACTCCGCCCGCTCGTCGTCGGATGCAAACGCCCGCACGTCCCGCGGGTAGTCGGGCACCTTGACGCCTTCGGCCCGCAGCTCCTGCCATGCCCGGACCCGGTGGTGCCCGTCGATCGTGAGCCCTGTCTCGGCGTCGATGACGACCGCCACAAGCACGCCGCGCTCGGCGATGTCTGACTTGAGCGCCGCGTACTCGCTCTCACTGAGCGGCGGCAGGAGCTGCCAGCGCTCGCCGGTCACGTGGAGCCTCCCGGAAACTCGGCCAGGTCGACGAGCGGCCCGAGGCTGAGGCGGGCGAAGCGCCGCGGCGTCCGCTCGTGCTCGGGGAGGAGCTTGAAGGCGTCGAGGCTGCGCAGCCCCGTGGCGTCGAGAGCGGCGACAGGGAGCGACCACCCGAAGGCGTCCGTCGCCTCGCTCACGCAGCCCGTACCTACGGTCCGGTCCTTGGCGGCGAACACGATCAAGGCATCGAGGCTTTCGAGAATGTCGCGCCAGTCGGTGCGCCACTCCTCGTCGCTCGGCCAGGCCGCCCGCTCGGGGTCGATGAGCCTGGCGCCCGGCAGCAGCTCTCCGACGCGGGCGAGGGAGCTTGCGGCGTGCTCGGTGCCGTAGCAGCTCATCGGGTGGGCCACGTAGACCCTCCGCTGCCTCACCAGAGCGCTCCTTGATCGGCCGCCGGCTCGTTTGCGAACAGTCCGGGATGCCGGCCCCGGAGCCCTGCCCGGTCGTGCTCGTCGGCGTCTCGGGCGGTGCATTGCCGGCAGAGCAGCTCGACGCGCCACGTCCGTAGGCGCCGCTGGTCACGGAGGCTCCGGTACTCGACTCGGCGCTCGACCTCGGCGGCCGGGTCGTCGCAGCGCTCGCAGCGGGCGATCATGCGATCCGCTCACGTCTGGCCGGGGGCGCCCACGCCCGGAGCGGCGCCACGAGATGGGAGAACGCCCCGCCTGTCGCAAGCGCCCGAGCACTCGGCCGGGCAAAGGCAACGTCGAGCGCCGTCGATACGTCGCCGCGGCCCCATTCCTCGGCGGCGGCTCTCTCGGCGGCCGGCGGATCGATCCGGGCAAGCAGCACGAGCTGCTTTTCGGTCGGCTCCTCGTCTCGCCACGGCATGTCGGCCCTGGCGAGGTGCAGCGACCCGGCGCGGGCGAGGGACACTTCGAGTGCGCCCACGGCCTCGCGAAGGGGGAGGAGACGCTCCGAGCAGAGCTGAGGCTGGCGTCCCGGGATCGTTACGAGCGGGGCGTAGAGACCCGAGGCGTCGTGGGCCGGGGTGATGACGGCCCGTATGTTGCCCCCAACGCCGGCCACGAAAGCACCCGTCTCGTGGTCGCGGCCCCATGCCCAGCGTGATCGCCCCGACGGATCGACGATGAAGCGGCGGCGGCGTTCCCCTTGCCCATAGGTGGCATCGTGGCCCTCGGCCCTCTCGCCGATGATCTCGGGGAGAGAAACGGGACGGCCGTTCACGGGCGCTCCCCGCCCGGTCGTGTCGATGATGAGGCACTCGACCTTGCCCCGCGCCGGCCGCAGGCCGCGGCCGATCATCTGGACGTAGAGCCCGGGCGACAACGTGGGCCTCGCCACGACGACGGCCGACAGCTCGGGGAGGTCATAGCCCTCGGTGAGCACGCCGAAGTTCGCCACGAGGTCGAGGCGACCCGACCGCCACGCCGAGAGCGTCGCCGTCCGATCGGACGGCGCCATGTCGCCGAACACTGCCCCAGTGCGAAGCCCAGCCTTGCGGTATGCCCGTGCGAGAGCCTTTGCGTGGGGGACGCTCGCCCCGAACACGACACTTCGCCGCTCCGAGAGCATCGGCGCCGTCTCGGCCACGAGGTCGGACACGACGGCCCGGGACCCGCAGGCTCTCGCGATGTCGAGGGCCTGAAAGTCTCTCTCGCCGCCCGAGCGGCTTATGCGGACCTTTCCGAGGTCGAGGTCGTCGAGATCAACGAGGTGCCAGCGCATCGGCACGAGGAACCCACCCTCGACCATCTCGTCGATGGGCCGCTCGAAGGCGCAGATCGGGAGGAGATCGGCCATCCGGTGACGATCCGAGCGGTAGGGCGTGGCGGTGGCGCCGAAGACGAGCACGTCTGGGAACGCCTCCCGCGCGGCGGCGACGAGGGACCCGTAGGTGTTCGTTCTCAGCGCATGGTGGCACTCGTCGATGACGACGAGGCCGAGCTCCTGGCCCTGGCACAGAACCTCAGCGAGCCGGCCCCGAGAGAGCGTCTGGACCGATCCGACGACGACGGGCTCTGCGGGCTCGTGACGCTCCGCCATGACGACGCCGACGGGCGCTCCGCTAACCGCTTCGAGGACCCCGGCTGCCTGCTCGACAAGCTCTTTCCGGTGCACGATCCACAGCACCCGCTTGCCGCGGTCGAGCACCTTCGAGGCGACCTCGGCGAGGATGCGGGTCTTTCCGACCCCGGCCGGAAGCGAGAGGTACGCCGACCTCGCCCCATGACTGGCGGCGTGGCGAAGCGCATCGACGGCCTCGACCTGATAGCGGCGCAACTTCGGCGCTTTACGGGCACTCATGGCGCCGCTCTCGCCCTCGCTCGCTCGGCCCGGCGCCGCTTGGCCCCCCTGTCCTGGCAGCGGCGAGAGCAGTAGGTCGCCCCCTTGCGCCGGCCGACGACGGGGGCGTCGCACTCGGGGCAGCGAGGCGTCGTCTCGTCGGCGTAACGGAGCGCCCGGAGGACCTTCGCCACGTTGCGGGCGCTAACGGGCCGCCCGAGGGCAGCTCTCTTGGCGATCGTGAGCGGGAGGCGGGTACGGCGGGCGAAGGCCCGCGTGCCCATTGCCTGCGCACGTCTCTGCACGAACAAGAGGCGCCGGGCTGCGTCGCCCGCCGGGTCGTACTGCGGCCGGAACTTCCCGAGGTCGCCGGGGACGCCTTCGATCTCGGCGTCGATCACACCCGACAGGCGCCCCTTGTGCTGCACGAGAAGCGGATCGACGTGCACGGCTTCGAGCGGCGTCCGCCGGTACGGCTGCGCCCAAGCGATCGCTCGCTTGTCGAGAGAGTCCACGAGGTGAGCACTGATGTTCGCTGGGTCGAGGCTGAGCCGCACGGGGCGACCCGTGCGGCGGTCGAGCCAGTCGAGGTCCCACGGGTCCGAAGTGCCGTCGTCGAGCGCAACCGCGCCCGGGCCGGCCCGAACGGCCACGCCCATAACGGACCCGGGCAGCGCTTCGGAGTAGTAGGACCCCGCGAGCGCTCCGAGGCTCTCGGGCAAGGAGGCGAGCACTTCGGGCGAGCGGACCTGAAGCCGGCGCACAGCGAGGGCCGGCCGACCCTGGCCGGCGTCCCACGACGCAACGTCCTGCCATGTCGAGTCGTCGAGCGAGTAGCGGACTTGCCGACGGATGGCTGCGAGCGACCATGCCCGCAGCCCGTCGGCGGCACGGCCGCGCATCGACGGCGGGTCGGCGAGCACGCCGCCCAACCCGGAATCCGTGCGCTCGATGATCTCGGGCTCCCCGTCGGCGGCGACCGTGAACTCGACGTGTCGTTTTGGGCCGTAGACGACCGACCACAGCGGGCGCTCACGCGTCCCCCGGTCGAGCTTCCATGCCGGCACGTCCGGGCCGAAGGGTTGCATGGCATCGAAGGCGGCGGCCACCGCGTCGACCTCGGGCCAACTGAGGAGCCGCTCGGTCGTGCCGTCGGGCAGCGTGAGCTCGCCGCCTTGCGGGCTGGCCGGCACGAGCCACGAGTCCGTGTCGGCGTAGACCGGGACGCCGCCCGCGTCCCGAAGCAGGCGCTCGAAGGCCGCCAAGAAGAGCCGAGCGCCAGCCTGGACGGAGGCGGCGATCGGGACGAACGTCCACGGGCCGGCCTTCTCCCTGGCGCCGGCCGGGTCGGTCCGCGAGAGGATGCCCGACACGGCCGAGTTCACGACCGCGTGGAGCAGCCCGGCGAGCACCGGGTCGGAGGCCTTGACTTCGCGCCGCAACCGGACGAGGCCGATCGCTGGATCGCCGTCGAGGTCGCACACGAGGCCGGGGACGATCGGGACTCGGCGCCGCAGCCCGCGCTGGCGCCCGACAGGCACGAGGCGAACAGCACGGACGACCTCAGCTCCCTCGGTGGTGCCGGCGAGGATGGCGCCGGCAACGCTGTCCGGCCAGGCGGAGTGCATGAGCCGATCGGGCGAGTAGACCGGCACCAGCTCGTTGCGGCCGTCGGGCCGGCCCTCCTCGTCGATCTCGATCGGCCGGGGCTCGCCTTCGAGGCGCTCGGTGCACAGCGTGAAGCCGAGCTGGCGCCAGACTGCCGGGTCGAGAGCTGCCCGCGGGTCGGCCGCCGCTTGCTCCCGGAGAGAGCGAACCTCCTCGGTCGCATCCACCAGCTCGATCCGCTCGGCCGTGAGCAGCCCCCACCAGTCGAGGAGCGTGGCCGTCGATGGGAAGGCACTCGCCACGTCCGCCGACACGCAGGGGAACGGGACGCCGGCGAAGCGCTCGTCGATCGAGTTGCGCCCGCCGGAGAAGCTCTCCCACCAGGCGGCGTGAAGCCTCCGCGAAAGGGGAAACTTCACGGCCGGCGGGGCGATGTCGAAGCGGCGCAGGAGCGAGGCAGCGACACCGCCGGGCGAGGCCGTCCGGCCGATGTCGAAGCGCCCGCGGCCGTCGGCTCGCTCCTCGCTCGTCGTGAACCAGCGACCCGCCTGCTTGTCGAGCACGCAGGCCAGCTCGTGGACCCTTCGGGCGGCTTGCACGACCTGCGCGGCGCCGTCGGCGTCGGCTGCCACGCGGGCAGGCAGCTCGCACGGCGCCAGGCCGAAGTTCTCGCGGTGCTCGGCGAAGGCGGCGCCCCGGTCGGCGTCGAGGCTGTAGGCCCACGAGCAGACGTCCACGAACTCGCCCGGGCGCAGCTTCCCGTAGCGCACGCCGGTCGCCGGGTTCCGGCCGGTCTTCCCCCACCCGAGCTGCCAACCCTCACGACGTGCCTTGACCATGATCGGCGGTCGGTTCGGGCTTGCCTGATGCCAGGGCTCGCCCTTCTCGGGCGGTGCCCACCAGCCAGGCGGAAAGATCGACCAGCCGTCCCCCTCCTTGTGGGCGGCGACGTGCTGGGCACTCAAGCCGAAGAACCTCCCGAGGTCAGCACCGATCGTGAAGGCGGCGCCCGTGTAGCTCGTCGGGGCGAAGGCGAGATGCCCGCAGCCGGCGCGGGCTTTCGGGTCGAAGAACTCGGCGAGCCGGAGCACCTCGAAGCTCGGCGTCCGCGGGCGGTCGCTTACGGGTGTCGAGTCGGCCCACTCCTGGATGCGGGCGAACGCAGCCCGGTGTCGGCGTGGCATGTCGTCGGGGACGAGGACTGCTCCGGCGATGACGCTCGGGCCGGCGATGTAGAGGCCGCAGCCGAGCCCGAAGCGATCGCGATCGGAGCCGGCATCGGCGGCGGCGACGAGCACCAGCGCGTTGCGCTCGCTCAACCTGGCCGGGTGCACGGGCGGCGAGGAGCGCACGGGATCGGCCGGCAGCGGCAGCCCGCGTAGGTTCACGATGTGGGCCGGTGTCTCGGACTCGACGGGTGCCGTCATCTCGCCGCCGCCTCACGAGCGGCGGCGTCGTCGGCCGCCTCGCCCAGCAGCTCCACGAGCGCGTACAGTGCGGGTCCTTCGAGCATAAGCGGGCGACCGTGGTCGGCGAGGCGCCCGAGCAGGTCGAGCAGGCGTGCGAGGCGGTGCCCGAGCGGGTCGGCGCTCCCGACGAACGCCAGCCCCTGGCGGAGGAGAACCTCGTGCTCGCGGGAGTGGTGGCGGCGGCAAAGAGGGATGACGAGGCCCGGGTCGAGGTACAGCCCTCCCGGCGCCAGCCTCCCCGTGACGTGGTGCATCTCGACCGGGCGCCGGCCGCAGTAGGCGCAGCGGAGCGGCGTCACAGCGGCTCCGTGCTCAACAGGTTGGCGAAGCTCATGCGCCGGCCGAGCCAGGCGAGCTTGATCGTGCCCGTCGGCCCGTTGCGGTGCTTGGCAACGTGCAGCTCGGCCGTCCCCGCGTCGGGCGAGGCCGGGTCGTAGAGCTCGTCCCTGTAGATGAACAAGACCACATCGGCGTCCTGCTCGATGGCCCCGCTCTCGCGCAGGTCGGCGAGGGTCGGCCGCTTGTCGGCCCTGAGCTCGACGGCCCGATTGATCTGGCTGAGCGCAACGACGGGTATCGAGAGGTCGCGGGCTAAGCGCTTCAACGCTCGGGACAGGTCGGCGATCTCACGCTCGCGGCGCTCGCCTCGCTCGGCGTCGAGGAGCTGGAGGTAGTCCACGACGACTAGCCCGATCCCGCCGCGGCGAGCCATGCGCCGAGCCTGACGAGACACCTCGTCGAGGGTTCGCGAGCGGTCGTCGAGCACGAGCGGCAGGCCCTGAAGTGCGGAGCCGGCGAGGTCGAGCCGGGCCATATCGTCGGCCGCGATCGGACCGGGGCGGACTCGATCGGACGGCACCCTCCCCGCATCCACGAGGGCTCGCTCTGCCAGCTCCTCCTTGGCCATCTCGGCCGAGACGAACAGCACCGGGGTGCCTCGCTCAGCGACATGCCGGGCGCAGCCGAGAGCCAAGGCGCTCTTACCGACAGCGGTCCGGGCGCCGATCACGACGAGCGCGCCAGCCGCCAGCCCGCCGCTGAGCACGCGATCGAGGTCCGGGAAGCCAGTCGCCAGCCGAGGGGACGTGCCTGCCCGTAGCGCGCTGAGCACGCGATCCGCGAGCGGTCCGATCTCCTCGGCCTCGTCGCTCGGCGCATCGGTCGTGAGCACCTCAGTCACGAGCGCGTCTATCGCCCCGGCCACATCCTCGAAGGTGCCTGGCCCTCGGGCCGTTTCGGTCGCTTCGAGCAGCGCTCCGAGGAGCGCCCGGCGCCGGGCAAGGCCGAGGACGATCGCCGCGTAGTCGCCCGCCCGCGAGACGGCCGGCGCATCGGCCACCGCTTCGGCCAGCTCGACTGCGCTCGGGCCGGGGAGGCCCTCCCGGGCAGCGCGGGCCGCCACGGTCACCACGTCCACGGCCTCGCCCCCTGCCCATAGCGCGCAGGCGGCCGCGTAGGCCCGGCCGAACTTCGGCTGGTGGAAGTGCTCCGGCCCCAGCCCGGCGTCGAGAGCAGCCTCCACCCCGCCCGGCCAGGCGAGAGCACAGCCGACGACGGCCTGCTCGGCATCGGCATCGTCGAGCGGCACGGCCGGCGCCTCCGAGCGCGGGCTCATCCCGGCACCTCGGCGATGACCTCGGCGATGGGTGCCGAGCCGTAGCCACGGGCGGTCAGTTCGTCGACGGCCTCCCCTTCGGTCAGCTCGCCGGCCTCGACGAGGCGGCCGAGGAGCTTGCGGTGGCGGGCCTCGGCTTCGGCCTGCCGCGTCTCGGCATCGGCGGCGTCCCCAGCCGCCCACTCCGCCCGCTGCTCGACGCCGGCGGCGACGAGACGGCACCGGCTCACGACCGCCGCGTACGGGTCCCGCGTGCCGGCCAGGGTCGGCCCAAGGGCTCGGAGCCGATCGAGGAGCTGCTCCGCGGGCATGTGGCGGAGCACCCCGGGCAGGAGGCGCGGCAGGACGGGCGAGCCGGCCAGGGTCGGCCCGTCGAGGTCGAACGCCGCGGCGAGCTGCCGGACGACCCGGAGCGTCGGCGCGTCATAGGTCGGCGTCATCGACGGCCCCGACGCTCGTAGATAAAGATCGGCAGGCCGGCGGCAAGCCGGTCGGTGAGGAGCGCGGCGAGCGCGTCCGGGTCGGCGAGCAGTCGCTGGCCGCGGAAGGGCGCCCAGCGGCTGACGGTCTTCTGGAACTTCGCCGCCCGCGCAGCCCGCTCGGCCGCCGAGCCGGGCTGGTCGAACGACACCTCGACCAGGCTGTGGTAGCGCCCGAGCCGACGTGCCTCCGCTCGGCTCAAGTCGTCGAACTCCTCAGCTCGCGCCGGAGGGCCGTAGAAGGCGAGCATGACGCGGTCGTCCAGGCCGTGCCCCAAACGGTCCCGGACCGTCTCGCCGGGGCCGAGGTCAGCCCGGCGCCGCAGGTAGGTCGCCCGGTTGACCGCTTGGCGCTCGGGGGTGCCCGGTCGCGTGTTCCGCCTTGTCAAGCGGTCGGGCATGCCCTTTGGCCGCTCGGCGCGGGCGACGAGCGTCGGGTCGGCGGACGAGCGCGGCCTCGACGGCTTAGGTCGAGCTGCCATCGGCGGCCGGTCCTTGGTCGGACCGCGCCGCTACGATGGGCGGCGAGGTCGCTGGTGAGCGGACTTCAGAAGTGGCCCCGGACTCCGGTCCGGGGTCGCTTCGCGTGGAAGGGACGACGACCAGGCCGTCCCGATGCACATGCTCGTTGACCCTCTCGGCGGCGAGCCGCGGCAGCTCCTCGACGAGAAGGCGATCGAGCAGGACGGACGGCGAGACCCGGCGATGCGACGCCTCGTCGACGAGCGCCTCGAAAACGGCCGCGGTGAGTCGGCCGCGGATCGGCACCCGGCCGTCCTGGCTGATCGAGCGCAAGCGGGGGGGCTGCATGGCGCCGATCTTCCCGCACGACCCTCCGCTGCCCCTGCGGGTTTACGCGTCCCGCTAAGGCTGGGTACGGCACCCGGTGCCCCGCTATACTGCCACCATGCCGACCGGTCACTTCACCGACGCCGATCGAGCGCTTCACGACCAGCTCACGGCCCGCCTGGCTGGTAGTTCCGTGCCGGCGCCGTCACTTCGCAGTCTTCAGGAATGGCGGCGCCTAGGGCTCGTTCCCCAGGAAGTGGAGCGCCTCGGTCGGGGCCGAGTGGTCGTCACGTACCCACCCGAAGCCCTCGACCGGGCCGAGGAAGTCGCCCGAGCCCTCAAGCGCCTCGACGTCATGCCGCTCGTCATCCTCGGCCTGTTCGGCGCCGGCCGGACGATGACGGAGCGAGCGCTGCGAGAGGCCTTCCGGTGGATATTCGACCGCGACGAGGCAGCCGGGGTCCGGCTGCTCTCGCTCGCCCACGACGAGAGCCCGCGGTTCAGCGAAGCCGTCTACCGCGGCGCCGGCCGAGCAGCGGGCGAGGTCCCCGAGTTCGTCGAGCAGCTCAACCGCCTAGCGCAGGCCACGGCTGGCGCGGAGGCAGCCGAGCCGGACGTTGCGACGGGAGAGCCGGTCGTGTGCACCTCCCGACAGGTGCGGGAGGACATGATTAGGGACCTGGCCGCGGCGTACATCGACCCCGCGCAGGTCACGGGCGACTACGAGGGTCTGCTCGATGACATCGACCCGAGCATGCTCGACGAGGTGGGAGAGCTACCGACTATCGCCGAGATGCGCCAGGCGATCGACACGGCCACCTTCGGCGAGATCGTCGCCGGGCGAGACGTGCTGCGTGCGGGGTTCCGAGAGTACGTGCCTCGCCTGGCCCCAGGCTCCGCGGTTGTCGACTACATCGCGGCGACTTTCAACGACCCGCGCACCGGGATCGAGATCGCATGCGCGCTCGTCGCTGGGCTCGCTGTGGAGCGTCGAGCAAACGCCGCGGCACTGGCCGGCTCTCGCAGAGCTGGCTGGGATCGAGCTGCCGGCGCCGGCATCCACTCGTAGCCTTGGGGCCGTGGAGCGGGCAGGTGAGGACGCAGTACGCGGCGATCCGACGGAGCCGGGAGCGGCGCAGGGTCGTGCAGCGCCTATCGTCTCGTGCTACTTGCCGAACGACCGCCCCGTGCGCATCCTCATCGCCGACCTGTGGGTTTCCCCTCACGTCCGGGCGAAGATCATCGCGAAGCACAACGTCACCGAGGCAGAAGTGCGCGAAGCGTTCGTCCTCAACGATCGGGTACAAGCAAGGTGGGACTTCTCCGAGGAACACGACTGCTGGCGGATCCTCGCAGTCAGCCTGGCCTCACGCCGAAAGGGCGACACTCTCAAGGTGGCGCTTTATCCTGTCGATGAGATGAGGGGACTCTGGCGGCTCGGGACAGCCTTCCGAGCGAAGTGACGGGCGCAGACGAGGATGGCATGATGGCAGGTGTGAGCGATCGCGGGTTTGACGACACGGACATGAGCGAAGAGGAGTTCGACCGGCGGTTCGCAGCTGGGGTACCGGCGGAGGTGGCTCCCGTTGGGTCGCTCTGGACGCTGACCGCGCCGAGCCTCAGTCGCGGGGGCCAGACTCAGGTTCTCACTCTGCCTGCATCGATGCGGACGTCAACGAGTGTGTCGGGGAGAAGCCAGGGCGAAGTCACTCTGACCCGGTGACTGTCGCCGATGATCACCCCGTGACCGTCGCCAATGATGCCCGCGTCTCTCTCCTGCTGGCCGACTTTGCGAACGCCGATGCGACCGGCAAGCTCAACGTCATAGGTGGGAAGTGGCAAGTCACGAGTCTGCTGCCCACCGGGCTAACACAGCCGATGTCGCTGGTCGTCCTGATTGCCCTCCCAGCCAACCATCATGGCGAGCAGTTCGCATGGGGAGTTTCGTTGCACGACGAGGCAGGTGAGGTGGTGAGCCTGCCTGGTCCGAACGGCGAACCCCAGGCCATGCGCATCCAGCAGGTGTCCAAGCTGGAGACGCCGGACGTTCGCGGTGTGGTGCTTCCTTCAGCGCATCTTCCATGCTCTCTGCAGCTTGTTATGAACTTCCCGACCGGTCTCCTGCTCTCACCCGGTGCGTATCTCTGGAAGGTGGAGATCGACGGGAACTCAAACCCTCTCTGGCAGGTCGAGTTCTTTGTGGCCGGACCACCTCCTCGGCCGGTGCTTGGCTGAGGAGGAGAGCGTTTCGGCCACGGCGACAGCACGCGAGCGCCACGAACAGCATCGAGCACTCACATACCGGCGGGGAGGGACCGCATCACCACGCCGGCGAGCGCTTCGGACCAGGAGCCGAGGTCAAGCTCACGGCTGGCACGCACTCGACGACCGAACGTCTCGGCGCCGCCTGAGAGCCCATCGAGCCCTGCCGTCGGTGCTCGACGACTGGCCCGAGCGCCCTGACTGGCGTCTACGGGCTGCCTGCCGGGGGGGCGCCCCCGAGCGTCTATTTCCCCGAGCGCAAAGCCACCGCCGTCGACTACGGCCAGGCCCGGGCGATCTGCGCCGGCTGTCCAGTCGTCGAGCCCTGTCTCAGAGCCGGCATGGGCGAAGCCTTCGGCATGTGGGGCGGCCTGTCACCGCGGGAGCGCCAGCAGCTTCGGCGCCGGCACGAACGG
>JBOGHY010000083.1:0-7427 GCA_050742375.1 Acidimicrobiales bacterium
AGGAGAGCCGGGCGCCACCTTCGGCCACGGAAGCTCGCGCTCGGCGACTAGAGCCAGGTCGAGGAGGAGCTGCTCGGTGTGGTGCGCAGCCAGCACCTGCAACCCGGCGGGCATCTCGTCTACAAGAGGGCCCGGAATGCTGATGGCGGGGCTCCCGTTGAGGTTCGACGGTGCGGTCAAAGCACCGTGGTTCATCGCCGCCCGGACGAGCCCGATCTCGTCGACGAGGTCGCGTCCCGGCAGGCTCAAGGGAGGCGGCCCCTCGGCCGTGAAGGCGACATCAGGGTTCGTCGAGCAGATCACGAAGTCGACCGCCTCGAAGAGGTCGGCGAAGGCTTCGTTGAGCTCGCGGCGGTAAAGCTCGATCCTTGCTGCCCGCTCCAGGTTGAACCGCTCGGCGCTCGCCTCGAGGCCGAGGCGGACTTCGGGGGAAAGCTCCTCGAGACAGTCCGGGTAGGCATCGCCGAGGTCTGCCACGAGACCCACATGGCTCGCCATCGCCCATTGCCCGCGCAGGACCGGCAGCCGTGGGACCACGTCGACCACCCGCATGCCTGCGGCCGCCGCCAACCGCTCCCCGTGCCGGGCGACGGCATCTTTGACCTCGTCGCGCAGCTGGGCGGTGTTCAGATCCGGGATGATCGCGACCCGCATGCCGGACAGGTCGCCGGTCCCGAGCGCCGACTCCCAGCCGCCCGCCGCCGGCAGGCTGTAAGGGTCTCGCTGATCGAAGCCGTTGCAACAGTCGAAATATCTCGCCGTGTCGCGCACCGAGCGCGCCAGGCAGCCCTTCACAGAGGTGAAGGGCTCGATCCCCGCCCGGGGCCCCATCGGGATCCGGCCGTGGGTCGCCTTCAGGCCGAGCAGCCCGCTGAACCCGGCTGGTATCCGTATCGAGCCGCCGCCTTCACTGCCGGTCGCGATCGGCACCAGGCCCCCGGCCACGGCCGCGGCGCTGCCGCCTGACGAGCCGCCCGGTGTCCGGTTGGGGTCCCAGGGATTGCGCGTGGTCCCGTGCAGTCTCGTCGAGGTGCAGTTGACGGCGCCGAGCTCGCTTGCCGTCGTCTGCGCCACCAGCACCGCCCCGGCTTGGCGAAGTCGGGCGACCGAGGTGGCGTCCTGAGTGGCGCTTCGATAGCGGAATGCCATGGACGCGCTGGTGAGGGGCCACGCCGAGACGGCCTCCAGCTCCTTTACGCCAAAGGGAACCCCTCCGAACGGGAGGTCGATGTCGGCCGTGGCGGCCGCAAGCCTGGCGTGGTCGAAGTCGAGATGGCTGAAGGCGTTCAGCTGTGATCGCTCGATCGCCTTTATGCATGAGTCGAGCGCCTCGAGCGGTGACAGATCCTTTCGGCGAAAGGCTGCGACGAGCGAGCAGGCATCGTCGAGCCAGGGCGCCGTCACGACCGGTGACGGTGCCGTGGCGACCCGCTGGGCATCCTGCGCGCCAGGTTGACCGCGTGGTCGCCGAGACGTTCATAGAAGCGCCCGATCAGTGCGAGCTCGACGGCGGCGGGAAGTGGCACGGTACCGCTCACGAGCTCGGCGATGAACTCCACGTGCAGGTCGTCCATCTCGTCGTCGAGGGCATCGATATCTTCCGAGCTCTCGAGACGTTCGGCATAGGAGTCGGCGGCCATTCGCCACATCCGGCATGCGAGCTCCCCCATGGCCTCGATGTAGCCGCGGGACTTGACGGGGATCTCGGAGGGCAGGTTGCGTGTGGCGCGCTGGGCGACGTGTTCGGCCAGATCCCCGCTCCGCTCGAGCTCGGGCAACATGGCCAGCACGGTGAGGAGCCATCGGGTCTCGCCCAGGGTGAGCCCGCCTTCGACGACACGGTCCTGAACGAGCGCATCGAGCTCGAGGTAGATGTCGTCGAGGGCGGCGTCGCTCGCCACGAGGGCGCGAGCGGCCTCGCGGTCCCCGGCAAGCAGGGCGTGGGTGGCGCCGGCCACCGCCTCCTCCACGAGAGCGAACATCTGGATGAGGCGCCGGTCGATCTGCTCGCCGGTGGCGTCGCGCGGCCGACGCAGCCTCAGCTCCTCGCCGCCGGCCGTCGTCGGTGAGGCAGCGCCCGGCGGCGGCGTTGCCGGGTCGCCTGCTGCGGACACCCCCTGCGCCCCCGCCTCGACGGCCATCGCGGCCGAGCCCTTGTGGCTGCTGCCCGAGCCGAAGACACGCCGCATGACCCAGCCACGGTAGTTCCGAGGCGGCGGCGGCCTGGCAGCGGTCGAGAGCTTCGGCGCCGGCCCGCTCCGCCGCACCGCTAGCTTCCGAGCGTGGCACGGCACGGTTTCACGTCTCTTGTAGACGAGCCGTCCGAAGCAGAGGTCATGGCCGTCGCCCGCGAGATAGGGCGGCTCTGCGACATGGCCCCCCGTGAGCGCCAAGGCGCGGGCGACGGCACGTCCTCTCGGTCCTCGGAGCTCATCATGAGACTGGCGATGCGAGTGCCCGAGTTCCAGACCCAGCTCTTCCGCTTCGTCGATGTCTTCCCGTCCATGACCGACGACTCCGACACGGTCCGCCACCTGACGGAGTACCTCGGCCAGGCCGGACTGCTCGCCGGGCTCGCCCCCGCTCTCCGCGCAGCCTCGGCCCTCCCGATGGGGAAAAAGGCGCTGGCCGGGATCGCCCGGAGGGAGATCGCCCGCATCGCCGGGCAGTTCATCGTCGGCGACAACCCTGCCACCACCGCCGCCAGGCTGGGCACCATGTGGCGGGCGGGCACGACGGCCACGATCGACCTGCTCGGCGAGCACACCGTTTCCAACGCCGAGGCCGACCGCTATGCCGAGCGCCTGGCCGATCTTTGCGCCGCCGTCAGCAACGAAAGCCCCTCGTGGCCCGAGAACCCGCTCCTCGAACGCGATTCTCTCGGGGTGCTCGGAAGGGTGGCCGTGTCGATCAAGCCGAGCGCCCTCGCTCCGGATTTTGCCCCCCTCACGGCCGAGGCGGGAATCGAGGGAGCCAAGGCACGTTTGAGGCCGATCCTCAAGGCTGCCGCCGAGAACGGCACCCAGGTCTATTTCGACATGGAACGCTACGAGACGAAGGAGATGACGCACCGGCTCTTTCGGGAGCTCCTGGCCGAGCCCGAGCTCGAGGCTCTGCAGGCAGGGATCGTCGTGCAGGCCTACCTGCGGGACAGCTTCGACGACCTCTGCGATCTCATCGAGCTCGCCTCGGATCGCTCGACCCGGCTCGCCGTACGTCTCGTGAAGGGCGCCTACTGGGACACCGAGACCGTGGTGGCGGACGCTGCCGGCTGGCCGGTGCCGGTCTTTTCGAACAAGGCCGAGACCGACTTGAACTTCGAGCGATGCTCGCGGGCGCTGCTCGCCGCCAGGGCCAAGGTGCGCCCCGCCTTCGGTTCGCACAACCTCAGGTCGCTCGCCTACGTCCTGAGCGCGGCTCGTTCGGCGGCGATCCCTGCCGGCGACTTCGAGATCCAGCTCCTCTATGGAATGGCCGAGCCTGTGCACGAGGCGGTGCGTCGGCTCGGTCTGCGCCTCAGGGTCTACGCCCCGATGGGCGAGCTCGTGCCCGGGATGGCCTATCTCGTTCGCCGGTTGCTCGAGAACACCTCCCAGGAGGGCTTCGTCCGGCTCCGCTTTGCCGAGGGGCGTGACGTCGAGACGCTCGCCCGCCGACCCTCGCCGCCGCCGCGCTCGCGAGCTGAGAGGCGGGACGTCCGCCGGAAAAGGGGCCCGCGACGGAAAAGGGGCTCTCCGCCGGACTACCGTCCCGCGCCGCTCACGAGGTGGTACAGCCCGCCTGCCCGCGCCGCCATGAAAGACGCCGTCCTGCGGCGCTCCGGCGGGGAGATGTTCGTCCCGGCGCGCATAGGTGGGCGGGCCGTCCAGACGGCGCGCGTGATCCGCTCGCTCAACCCCGCCGACCCCGACGAGGTGGTCGCCACGACGGCTTGCGCTGGCAGCCGGGAGCTCGGCGAGGCACTGGCGAGCTGCGACGAGGCGGTCGGGCGCTGGTCGCGCCTCAGTGCCGCAGAGCGCGCCGGCGTGCTCTTCGGGGCCGCTTCTTACATCAGCCGGCGCCGCTACGAGGTCGCCGCCCTCGAGGTCCTCGAGGCGGGCAAGGGCTGGGCGGACGCCGACGGGGACGTCTGCGAGGCGATCGACTACCTCGAGTACTACGGCCGCGAGGCCCTGCGCCTCGCCTCGGGAGGACCCGTGCAATCGCCGCCGGGCGAGACCAACCGGCTCGACTACCGCGGGCGCGGCGTCGTGGCGGTGATCTCGCCATGGAATTTCCCGCTCGCCATCCCGACCGGCATGGTCTCGGCCGCTCTCGTGACGGGCAACACGGTGATCCTGAAGCCGGCCGAGCAGACAACGGCGGTGGCGTCGGTGCTGGCCGAAGCGCTCACCGAGGCGGGTCTCCCCGAGGGGGTTCTCGCCTTCCTGCCCGGCTACGGGGAGGAGATCGGCGACGCCCTCGTGACGGACCGGCGCGTCGTCTCGGTCGCCTTCACGGGATCGCGGGCAGTCGGCCTCCACATCAACGAGGCCGCTTCACGCACGACGCCGCGCCAGCACGAGGTCCGTCGCGTGGTCGCCGAGATGGGAGGCAAGAACGCCATCATCGTGGACTCCGACGCCGACTTGGACGTCGCGGTGCCGACCGCGGTGCAGTCCGCCTTCGGCTTCGCCGGGCAGCGATGCTCTGCCGCCTCCCGCGTCGTCGTCTTGAGAAGCGTCCACGACGCCTTCGTGGAGCGCTTCGTCGAGGCGACGCGGGCACTGCGCCTCGGACCGCCGGCCGCCATGGGGAGCGAGATGGGGCCCCTCATCGACGCCGAAGCCCTTGAGCGGGTGCAGGCATGGCAGGAGCAGGCCGGCCGGTTCGGCGAGGTGGTGTTGCAGCGCGACGACCTGCCCGCCAAGGGCTACTTCGCCGGGCCGACGGTCGTCGACGGCGTGGTGCCCGCCTCGTCGCTGTGGCACGACGAGATCTTCGGTCCGGTCGTGGCGATCTGTTCCGCGGGCGACTTCGACGAGGCCATCGCGCTCGCCAACGAGAGCGAGTACGCCCTCACGGCCGGGCTTGTCTCACGCTCGCCCGCCCACATCGCAAGGGCGGCCGAGGTGCTGCGCGCCGGCAACGTCTACGTGAACCGCCCCATCGTCGGGGCCGTCGTCGGGCGCCAGCCCTTCGGCGGGCACGGCATGTCCGGCTTCGGCCAGAAAGCGGGAGGGCCGGACTACCTCATGCAATTCCTTACGCCGAGAGTCGTGACAGAGAACACCATGCGCCAGGGCTTCGCGCCACTTCGCGGGCACTGACTCCGGCCATCGGGCCCGCAGGCGGCGCCCTCAGTAGGCGGCAAGCTTCCGGGCGGCCGCCTCGATGTCGTCGACCTGGGGCAGGATCGCCGCCTCGAGGGTCGGCTCGTAGGCGACGAACGTGTCGGTGGCGGCCACCCGCATGATCGGCCCGTCGAGGTCGTCATGGCACTGTTCCCCGGCAAAGGCCGCCACCTCGGCGCCGAACCCGCTCGTGAGCACGTCTTCGTGGACGACAAGGAGCTTCGAGGTCCTTGCCACCGTGGCCGCCACCGCCTCCTTGTCGTAGGGCGACAGGGTGCGAAGGTCGACGACCTCGACCGAGATGCCGTCGGCCGACAGGTGCTCGGCGACCACAAGTGACTTCTGAACCGTCGCCCCCCAGGTGACGATCGACAGGTGCCTGCCCTGGCGCACCGTCGCGGCCCGCCCGAGTGGGACCACGTACTCGGGCGGCGGGAAGGGATCCATGGCGTAGCGCTGGCGCAGCAGGTGCTTGTGCTCGAGGAACATGACGGGGTCCTCGCAGCGGAAGGCCGCTCGCAGGAGCCCGGCGGCATCGGCGGCGCGGCTCGGGAAGACGACCACGAGGCCAGGGATGTGGGTGAAGATCGACTCGCCGCACTGCGAGTGCCAGATGGCGCCGCCGCGGATGTAGCCGCCTATGGCGACGCGGATCACGAGCGGGACGCTCCACTGACCCTTCGAGCGCCATCTGGCAGTTGCCGCCTCGGAGCGTATCTGGTGCATGGCGGGCCAGATGTAGTCGAAGAACTGGATCTCGGCGCAGGGACGGAGACCCCTGAGCGCCTGGCCGATGCCCCGCCCGATGATGTTCGCCTCCGCCAGGGGCGTGTTGTAGCAGCGGGAGATGCCGAAGCGGCTTTGAAGGCCGTGCGTCGTGCCGAACACCCCTCCCTTTCCCTCGACCTGGCCGACGACCTCCTCGGGAGCATCCGCGACGTCCTCTCCGAAGACGCGAATTCGCTCGTCGCGCTCCATCAGCTCGAACAGGGCCATGCGGATGGCGTCTCCCATCCCGACGAGCGGCGCCTCGGCGCCTGCGGCGCGTGGAAGCGCCGCCGGGTCGGGGATGTCCGGGAGAGCGACCACGTGCGCGGTCACGCTCGCCGGGTCGGGGCGGGCCGCCTGCAGCACCTCCCGGGCGATCTCGGCCACCTCGCGCTTGGCCTCCTCCCGGATCTCGGTGGCCTGCTCGGTCGTGAGCACGCCGCCGCGGACGAGCTGGTGCTCGAAGCGCAGGATCGGGTCTCTGCTCGCCTCCTCGGCAAGCTCCTCGGAAAGGCGGTACTTGGACTGGGTGTCCTGGGAGGAGTGCGAGTACGGCCGCGTGACGGTGGCGTGGAGGAGCCCGGGCCCCTCCCCCGCTCGCACTCGGGCGATCGCCCGGGCCCCCTTCTCACGGGCGCCGAAGTAGTCCGTCCCGTCGAACCTGCAGATCGCAAGCCCTCGAAAGCCCCTCACCAGCTCGGAAATCGGTGCGGGCGCCTGGTCCGACGCGCGTACGGAGATGGCATAGCCGTTGTCGGCCACCACAAACAGGATCGGGAGGTGGAGGCGGCAGGCCGAGTTCAGGCTCTCGAAGAACTCGCCCTCAGAGGTTGCCCCCTCCCCGATCGACACGTAGGTGAGCTCGTCGCCGAATGCCACGCAGCCTTCGAGGCGACGCCTGGCGATGAAGCGGCTCGCCTCTGCGCAGCCGACCGCCGGCAGGCACTGGCTGCCGGTCGGGCTCGTCTGGGAGACGATGTTGAGCTTGCGCGAGCCGAAGTGCGACGGCATCTGGCGACCGCCCGAGTGCGGGTCCTCGCCCGAGCCGACGGCCTGCAGCAACAGGTCGCGCGGGGTCACGCCGAGGGCGAGGCAGAGCGCCTGGTCGCGGTAGTAGGGAAAGAACCAGTCGTAGCCCGCCTTGAGCGACCGGCTGAGGCCGAGGCCGAGCATCTCGTGGCCTGCGCCGGAGATCTGGAAGAAGACGCGGGACTGCTTCTGCAGGGTTATCTCCCGGTCGTCGAGCGCCCGCGAGAGGCAGGCCGTGCGGAAGTCCTCGACGAGCTCCTTGCGACCGAAGCCGCGGTACGACTCTGCAGGCGCCGC
>JBOGHY010000084.1:0-16885 GCA_050742375.1 Acidimicrobiales bacterium
CCTCGAGCCGGTTCGCGTCGAGACCTGGGGGCCGTTCGTCTTCGCCAACGTGAGCCCCGCAGGACCGTCGCTTGAAAAGGCTCTCGGGGAGCTGCCGTCGCTCATGGTCTCCGACGGGCTCGACTTCTCGGCGGTACGTCGTGTCGAGCGGACTGAGTGGACAGTCGCGGCGAACTGGAAGATCGTGGTCGAGAATTTTGACGAGTGCTACCACTGCCCGGTAGCCCACCCGAGCTTCAGCCGAGTGATGGAAGTCGATGCGGAGAGCTACGTGCTCGAGTCGGGGGACTGGTGGTCGCGCGCCGCGACGCCTCTCAGGCCGTGGCCGGCGGACCGGCGCCCGCAGCTCCCCTACGACCCGAGCGGGCCTGTGAAGGCTGGCCAGTTCGCCTACCTCTGGCCAAATTTCACCCTCGTGCAGAACCCGGGTCCGCCCAACCTCATGGCTTTCTACTTCGTGCCGAAGGGCCCGGAGCAGACCGTCGTCGTGTCGGAGTACTACTTCGGCCCCGAGGCGCCCGAGCAGGTGATCCGCGACATGGTCGACTTCAACTTTCAGGTCGGGGCCGAGGATCAGCGCCTCGTCGAGTCGGTACAGCGTGGGATGGTCTCGGGCAAGGTGCCCCAGGGCCGCTTGCTGCTCGACTCCGAAAAGCTGATCCAGCATTTCCAGCGGCTCGTGCACCGGGCTGTGACCAGTTGACCGAAACGGTCGGACAGACCGAGACCGCGGTGCCAGGCGTAGCCTCTCGTGATCGCTTTTCGGGTCGCCGCGTACTAGTCACGGGAGCTTCGAGTGGCATTGGCCGTGCGACCGCCGTCGCCTTTGCCGCTGAAGGCGCCAGGGTGACAGCGGCGGCAAGGCGCGAGGGACGCCTCCACGCGCTCGTGCGCGAGTCCCATGGCCTGCCGGGCACCATTGACCCTGCCGTGGTCGACGTGCGAGACCGCGCAGCTTTGCGGGAGCTCGTCTCATGCGTCGCCTCCAAAGGCATAGATGTCCTCGTCAACAACGCCGGGGTGGCTATCGAAGAGCCGCTCCTCGAAACGACCGACGAGCACTTCGACGACACGATCGCCACGAACCTCGCTGCCGCCTTTGCCGCCAGCCAAGAGGCTGCTCGTCACATGGTCGCAGAGGGAAAGGGGGCCATCGTGAACGTCGCCTCGATCGATGCCTTCGTCGCCGAGTCGCCCTTCTCCGCCTACTGCGCCTCAAAGGCGGCCCTCGTGATGCTCACTCGCTGCCTCGCCTTCGAACTCGGACACCTAGGCGTTCGTTGCAACGCGGTCTGTCCCGGCATGACGTTGAGTGAGATGACCGAGGACCTGAGCACCTCCTTCGTCCGTTACTACCTGCCCCGGATCCCGCTCCGACGTTTCGCGGCGCCCGAGGAACAGGCGCAGGCCATCTTGTTCCTCGCCTCGGACGAGGCTTCCTTCGTCAACGGTGCCACCTTGGACGTCGACGGCGGCCAGCGTGCTGGCTTTTGGTACTCGGCCGCCGACGGCGGCCGTGCCCGGGAAGTCGAGGCAACAGGCCCCGCATGAGATGCCTGAGGGTGGGTATGGGTGAAGCCAACGGCCAAAGAGTGCCTTTCGCGCCCTGTTCACCTGCGGCAGGGTCTCGCCGGAAGGTGGCGATAAGCACGAGCGGGGCAACGTCGGCCCCGGCGCGACAGTCCCCCGGGCGCCGCCGCCGGGTGACAGTGCACGGTAGAAAGCACTTCGGCCGGGCCGGGTAGTCTCCGAGGCGACTTGATCGTTGGCACAGGAGGTCTGCGAGCTGATGACAACGCCGATCTCAGCGCCAAGGGGAACTTCGACGGGCGTCGCGCTGCCGTCGAGCGAGGGACGCATTCGAGTAGAAGACGGTTACGAGATCGCCTACCGGGTCTTCGGCTCGGGCTCCCGGACACTCCTCGGTTTGCACGGTGGACCGGGCATGAGCAGCCGCTACCTCGACCGGCTGAGCGAGGCAGCGGACGGGGACTGGAAGTTGGTGCTCTACGACCAGCTGGGTGGCGGCGAGTCCGACCGGCCCGACGACGACTCGCTCTGGCAGATCCCCCGCTTCGTCGAGGAGGTCGAGACCGTCCGCTCCACCCTCGATCTCGAAGTCGTCACGCTCTACGGGCAGTCGTGGGGCGGGATGCTGGCCCTCGCCTACACACTCGATCATCCCGACAAGGTGAATGGCCTCGTCCTCTCGAACACTTATGCGAGCGGCAAGCACTACCTGCTCGACATCTCTGAGTACCGTATGGCCCTCGGTGCCGAGCTCCACGCTTTGATGATGCGCCGGGAGTTCGAAGACGATCTCGACGCCTCCGACTACCAGCACGCCGTACTCGAGCTGAACTCGAGGCATTTCCGGCGGTCTACTCCCTACGACCCGGCCACCTCACGGCGGGAGTTCACGGAGATAGCTGGCCCCTACCTGGCCGATGTCGGGCCCGCCTATGCCCTCTGGGGTCCTCACGAGTTCCGAGGAACAGGTCCGCAGGCGCACTTCGACATCTCCCACCGTTTGCACGAGATCGGCGTACCTGCTTTGATCCTTTGCGGCTGGTACGACGAGCTCTCGGCCAAGCGCTGTAGCCGGCCTCTCGCGGACGGCATCCCGGACAACGAGTTCGTGATCTTCGGCAACTCGAGCCATCTGACGATTCTCGAGAAGGAGGCAGACGTCTACCTGGCCGTGATCCGCGACTTCCTCCGCCGACGGGTGGCAAGCCTGCGGTAGAGGCGAGGGGGCCCGTAGCTGGCGACCGGTCCCGTAGAGGCTGGAGTTGGCCTCTCGCCTCAGCCGACCGGCGCGCCTCAACCGACCGGCGGGGCGTGGACCACGCTCGCTACCTGGTCCGTGCTCCCGCGTTGGACGTCGCTCGCGAAGTGACAGGCCGCCACGTGGCCGTCCCTCCCGTCCCCGAGCGGAGCCAGGGCTGGCGGGACCCGACGGCAGAGGTCCTGGGCGTACATGCAGCGGGGATGGAACCGGCAGCCCTCCGGGGGGGCGTCGGCGCTCGGGATCTCGCCCGGCACGAGAAGCTTCCGCCGTATGAGGCGCGATGAGGACTCCGGGTCCGGCGCCAGGTTCAAGAGCGCCTTGGTATAGGGGTGCGCTGGCGCGGCCGTGATGGTGGCGGTGTCGCCCTGTTCCACCACCTGGCCGAAGTACATCACGCACACCTCGTCGGCTGCCGTCGTTATTAGCGAGAGGTTGTGGCTGATCAGCATGACTGTGAGTCCCATGCGGGCCCGAAGGTCCGTAAGGAGGTTGATCGTGCCTGCCGCGGCTGAGGCGTCGAGCCCGGCCGTCGGCTCGTCAGCCACGACGAGGTCCGGCTCGAGCACCAAAGAGCGTGCGATGCCGACGCGCCGAGCCTGCCCCCCCGAGAGCTGGCTCGGGTAGGCCGAGCGAATGGTGGCCGGCAGGTCGACAGCGCTCAGGAGCTCGTCGACGGCCCGACGCTTGCTCTTTGGCACCTTGTGGATCTCGTAAGGCTCGGTGAGCTGCGAGCCGATCTCCATCCGCGGCGACAGGCTCGAGTAGGGGTTCTGGAAGATCATCTGAGCTCGGCGCCTGAACGCCAAGGTCTCCCGGGCCGACATGCGGGTGATGTCGGTGCCGTCGAAAAGTATCGCTCCGTAGGTGGGCGGGAGCAATCTCACGACGGCCTCCCCGAGAGTCGTCTTGCCGGAGCCGGACTCACCGACGATGCCGAGGATGCGGCCCCTCTCGAGGCTGAGCGTCACGCCGTCGACCGCCCTTACCGGCGGCTTCGTCCTGCCACGGCTCCAACGCCTCGCAGCACCGAAGTAGACAGCGAGATCGCGCAGGTCGAGGAGCGGGTGGCTCGCCTGCTCGGCGAAAAAGGCGTCGACTGAGCAAGCGGTGCCGCCCTCGCCTCCCCGGCGGCGCCAGTCCTCCGACGAGGGAGTCTGTGCCCAGGAATCTGAGGTCGCGGGCGCGTAGACGAAGCAGCGCACGAGACCCTGACCGTCGGGGTAGAGCTCCGGCGCTGCGTTAGTGCAGGCCTCCTTGGTGTAGATGCAGCGGGGAGCGAAGCTGCAGGCGGCCAGCGACCTGGTCACGTCGGGCACGCGTCCTCCGATGGCGGTCAGCCTCTGACCACGGGTGCGCCTGTTCGGCACCGCCGCCTGCAAGGCCTGGGTGTAGGGGTGGCGGGGCCGTGTCAGGACAACCTCGCCAGGCAGCTCCTCGACGACGCGACCTGCGTACATGACAGCGACGCGGTCACAGAGCTGGGAGACGATGCCGAGGTCGTGCGAGATGAAGAGCATCGAGGTGCCGTGTGATTCGCGAAGACGCAGGAGCAGCTCGAGGATCTGGGCCTCGAGCGTCACATCTAGGGCCGAGGTCGCTTCGTCGGCGATGATCAGCTTCGGCTCGAACAACAGCGCCATGGCGATCATGACGCGCTGGCGCATGCCGCCGGAGAACTCGTGCGGATAACGATCGAGGGCCCGGCCCGGATTGGGCAGTCCCACCTCCTCCAACTTGGCGACAGCGGTCTCCTTGAACCTCCTGTTAGGGCCGGCCCCCGGTCCGCCTTCACCGGCGTGCGCCCGCTGGACTTGCAACAGCTGGGTACCGATCGAGAGCCGGGGATTGAGGCTAGTGGTGGGGTCCTGGAAGATCATGGCGATCTCCCGGCCCCGGACCGAGCGCATTTGCTCGCCCGAGAGCCGCCCGAGATCGCCGTGTCCGCGGAGGTTGACCGAGCCCGAGATGGCGCCGCCGTTCGCCGGCAATAGTCGCAGTATCGCCATTCCGAGCGTCGACTTGCCGCAACCGGACTCGCCAACGATGCCGAGGATCTCCGAGTCCGACACGGCCAGACTGACAGCATCGAGCGCCAGGCGGCGGGTGCCTCCAGTGCGGTAGGCGACAGTCAGCTCCTCGATGCAAAGCAGCGGCTCGTTCATCGGGGCGAGGGACAGATCAGACATCGAGGTAGCTGAGCTTGCGACCGAACAGCCTGCGCTTCGGCAGGCGCTGGTGCGGGTCGAGGACGTCGCGCATCGTCTCGCCGAGGACCGTAAAGGCCGTGGTCATGATGATGAGGGCGACGATCGGCCCCACGATCTCCCATACCGAGGTGCCGATGTTGGTGAAACCGTCGTTGAGGATCACTCCCCAGTCGGGCGTGGGCGGCTGCACGCCGAGGCCGAGGAAGGCGAGCCCTGCCTCGATGATGATGGCGCTCGGAATGTCCATCGAGACGATGACAAGCAGAGGCGGGATGACGTTCGGCAGGATGTGGCGCCGCAGCACGCGGGTGCGTGAGGCACCTAGGGAGCGCTGCGCCTTCACGTACTGGTTCTTGCGCTCCGACAGGGTCTGGGCCCGCATCAGGCGGGCGTAGTAGGGCATGAGCGAGAGGCCGATCACGAAGACGACGCTCTTGATCGACGGTCCAAGCAGGGAGAGGAGGGCGAGGCCGAGGATGACTGCCGGGAAGGAGATGAGCGAGTCGAAGACGACGACGAGCACCTTGTCGAGGAGCCCACCCAGATAGCCGGCGACGAGGCCGAGCGACGTGCCTACGACGAAGGCGGCTAGGACGGAAGGGAGGGCTACCTCGAGGGCTATGCGGGTGCCGACAAGCACGCGGGAGAAGTTGTCTCGCCCGAGCGAGTCGGTGCCGAGGAAGTGGTGCAAGTTCGCGGGCGCGAAGGCGTTTCCGATGTTGATCGTGTCGGGGTTGTAGGGAGCGATCGTCGGAGCGACGATGGCGAGGACGACGAGGAGCAAGACGAGCGAGGCGCCGACAGCTCCCGCCGGCCTGTGGACGACGTCGCGGAGGAAGCCGAGGATGCCCCGAGCCTCGTAAGCCGGTGCTCCCGGCTCGCCAAGGAGCACCTGCTGGGTCGCCTGGACTGACATCAGCCGGGCCTAGATGAACACATCCGACTGCTCCTCGAGCCGCATCCGAGGATCAAGGATGCGGTAGGCCACATCGGCCCCTAGGTTGCCGAGAATGAAGGCGGCACCGTAGATAAGGACGACTGCCTGTACGACCGGCCAGTCCCGGTTGCCGATGGCCGAGAGAGCCAGGTTGCCAAGCCCGGTCCGCTCGAAGATGAGCTCGACGTAGACGGTCCCCGAGAGTATGTAGCCCACCATGAGCCCGGTGAGGGCCGTTATCGGAACGAGGGCGTTCTTGAGGGCGACCCGATACCGGATAACGCGCTCACGAAGACCGTATGCCCGTGAGGTGCGCACGAAGGACTCGCCGAGCACCTCGAGCATGCTCGAGCGCACGAGGCGGGCGAGGTAGCCCCACCAGAAGGCAGAAAGCGCGATCGCCGGCATCACGAGCGCCTCGGCGTACCCGCCGAGATCTGAGAAGCTGCCCGATCCGAGCGCTGGGAGCAGGTGGGACTTGACGCTGAAAGCGAGCAACAGGAGAAGGGCCACGACATAGGCGGGCACGCTCAGCAGAAGGACCGATGTCCCACGGACGATCGCGTCGGCTATTCCCCCCTGCCGGACGGCGGCGATGATCCCGAGCGGCACCCCGACCGCGATCGAGAGCAAAAGGCTCACCCCGCTCAGGACGAGCGTGTTCAGGAGCGGAGAGCTGATCTCAGATGAGACCGAGGCCTTGGAGAAGGGGTCAGTGCCGAAGTTGCCATGGACGGCTCCCCACATGAAATCCCAGACCTGTACATAGACGGGCTTGTCGAGACCCATGCTGCGATCAATCTGCTTGATCAGCTGAGGCGTGGCACGGGGCCCGAGGATGATGCGGGCGGGGTTACCCGGCACGAGGTGTACGAGAACCCCGAGCATCGCCATTATTATGATGATAACGATAATGGCAAGTCCCAGCCGCTTGGCCAAGTACCACAGCATGACTGCGGGAGCAGCCTAATCTTTTGACGTTCAGATACGGTGAGCGTAATGAAGCAGTGGGTTGCCGTTCCTGTCCCAGACGATCCTGGTATCTGAACTGCTGGCGGCGAAGTTGATCGCCGAGCAAAGCCAGACATAGGAGGCATCCCGATCGATAAGCTTTTGCATCTCGATGGCGATGGAATCCCGCTGCTTCTTATTGGCGGTCCTGCCGAGACTCACAAACAGGTCTGAGTACTGCTTGTTGCACCACGAGGCGTAGTTCCAGACCCCGATCTGACTACATGTGAACCACTCGAACTGGTAATAAGGGTCCGGCGCCCCGCCATAGTAGGAAGTAATGAGCGTGCCATAGCCAGGCTTCGTAACGTAGCTGTTCGGTGGAGTCTCGATGATGTTGAGATCGATCCCGACATCCTTCAGATTGGATTGGATAACCGTCATCAAGTCGATGGGCTCACCCGGAGTCTCCGTGATGAGCGGATTGGCAATGTCAAGGCTGAGGTTCTTTACGCCCGCGTCTTTTAGGAGGGACTTTGCCTTTGACACGTCACGGTGGTACTCGGGAGCACTCTTCCAGTAGCCTACACCGAGACTCTTCGAGATGAGCGAAGGCATCCGCGTCGAGAGCGGAAGCCGGTTGGCCTTGATGATCTCGGGGATATCGAGGGCGTACCGGATCGCCTCCCGGACACGGAGGTCGCTCAGCTTGTGGTTCCGCACATCCATACCGAGGAAGTAGTAGTCGAGGGGGGCAGCCGGGGAGTACGTCCGGAAGCCTGAGTTGTTCTTGAGGCGCTGCACGTCGAGAGCGCCGAGATTGTAGGTAAAGTCCACTTCACCTGACTGGAGGGCGACCGTGAGCGCCTCGCCCTTGGGCAACGCGTTGAGCGCTGTCATCTTGATCTGGATCTCATCGTAAAAATTGCGGGCCCCGAGCCTGTGGTTGGCACCGCTGTAGCGGGAGAAGCGTTGCAGGACCATCTCCGACGCTGGTGTGTAGCTCACGACCTCGTAAGGGCCGGTCCCCGTAGGGTGATGTCCGAAGGTCGAGCCGTACTTCTCGACCGCCTTGTGGGGGAAGATATAGCCGCTCGTGGTCCACGGGAGGGTCATCGTCTCGAAGGGAACGAAAGGCTCCTTGAAGACGACGACGCCGGTGTACTTGCCAGTAACCGTCACCGATTCGAGGCTCGAGAAGTCGCCCGTGTAATAGGAGACCGCGCTCTTCGGTGCCCCGGGGTAGAGCTTGGTAAGGCCGGCGTTCCGTTCGAAAGAGTACTTTACATCCGCGGCCGTCATTTCCCCGTAGTCGTGGTGGAACTCCACACCCTCCCTCACCTTGAAGCGGTAGCGCCGACCGTCAGTACTGACCTCGATCGACTCGGCAAGAAGGTTCTCGGCCGGTGAGTGCGTTGATTTGAGGGGGTTGTAGGCCATCAGGCCCTCGTAGATCGAGGGGAAGGGCGGGTTCGGGAAGTCGAAGTCGTTCGTCGCGGGGTCGTAGTCGGCGCCGTCTGGGAAGGGGCCGAAGCGAAGCGTGCCGCCATGCTGTGACCTGGCGCTCGAGGGCGCCGTCCGGGACAAGGTCGGGAGGGAGCCGGGGACGGCGAGGAAGGCGCCGGCAGCGCCGGCAGACACCCCGAGCGCCGCGGCCCGGTTGAGGAATTGTCGCCGATCGATCTTGGCGCCCAGCCCGGTCCCGGCGGGCTCCGGTATCGTGGCCTGCTCGGCTGATTGGATCTCCTCGTCCATGGTCATCCTCCCATGTCCTGCGACGACCCCATACCCTGGGGCCATGAGTGCTGGCAATATACATCTGAACGCAATGATCTTCAACGCGGTGGCGGGAGCGAAGCCAGGTCTGCAGGCTCGACACCCAGGCGCGAAAAAGGGCTGGGCGGGGCACGGGATGAGCGTGGCCTGGCCCTGGCTGTTCGGTCGTGGATAACAGGGCCGGAGCAGCGAGACAAGGGCGCCCCGCTGGCCCATCAGGGGTATTTGGCTGGCCAGCGCAGTAACCGCTCGGCGAAGCGGGCAAAGCCGAGACCCCACAATCGCGATGGGTCCGCAACACTCGCGGCTAGATGCCCGCCATACTCTCAGTCAGTCAGGCTCGCCGGCGGGCGGCGACAAGTCTCGTCGTAGCCCTCACGGCCGTTATTAGGTCACAGCGCGCCGGCGCCGCCAGTTGGCCGAATCTCGCGAAGCGCCTCGATGAACGCTGGCCCGGTTCCGCAGCACCCCCCGACGATCTGAGCACCGGAGTCGACCCAGGCGGCGGCACTCGCCACGAGCGCCTCCGGCGAGACGTCGGAAAAGACCCAGGTCGGAGGAACCCAGTCGCCCGATTCTGGATAGGCCCCCCGCGCTCCCGTGAAGTGCCTGGCGACGACTTCGAGCGCCGGGCCGGTCGCGGCGACCGCCGAGTGCATGACGTTCACTGCCTGCAGCGACGGTCGAACGAGCGCGTCGAGGAGGTCGTCAAGGGTCGTAGTTTCGTCGTCAAGGGCAACGACCCGGCCGTTTCGAGTCAGTTCCGCTGAGACACCGAGCCAGACCGGCAAGCCAGTATCGAGTGCCGCGTCCACCGCCGAGACTCCGTAGCTCGCGGCCATGATCATCTCAAGGGCCAGCAGGTCGACGCCCGAGTCCTTGAGCAGCTCGGCCTGCTCCGCGAAGAGGTCTTCGAGTTCGGCGCCGTCAAACTCGCTCGTCGAGCCACCGCTCATGAAGTCGACGGCCACGCCGAGCGAGATCGAGCCGGCGATTACGACGTCGGCCGCGCCGGTAGCCTCGCGAGCCGCCATCGCCGCGTCGACGGCCCGCTTGTTGACTTCGACGAAGCGGTCCTCGAGACCAGCACCCCTCAACAGGAGCCGCGAAGCCGCGTAGGTGTTGGCGATGAGCACCTCTGCGCCGGCCGAGATGTAGTCCTCGTGGATCTGCTGAACCATGTCCGGGCGCTCGAGATTGGCCCGAGCGCTCCACGCTGCCCGGTCCATCGCAACGCCGCGGGCTTGCAGCTCGGACCCCATGCCCCCGTCGATGATCACGAGATCGCTGGCTCCGAGTCGCTCAGCGAGCCGCTCCATAGCGCCCACCGTCAGTTCCTCTCAATCAGAAGACGCGGCCCCCATGACGTGGCCGGTGAACCCGTGAAGGCGACTGTAGACCGTCGTCTTCGTAGTCCCTTCACGAAGGAACCTACCTCGGGCCGGGGACAACGCCCCGGCTCGAGGGCCCTTCGGGTAGTCGAGATGCCAGAGCGAGTAGCTCACGTCGTACCGTCACGGGGTGCCGGACGAGCTCTTCCCGCTACGCCGATCTGCTGACCGGCAGCTATGACTGCGTCGATCGAATCGTGCTCAACGCCGCCAGTTCTCCCGGCCGGTGCGGGGATGGGCGGCCGCCAAGGGTTTCCCGATCGTCGACTGCAAGAGCGGCGAACACAAGCACCTCGTCGCAAAGGGTACCTGGCTGCCCCCCTGACAGACAGGGCGGCCAGAGGCCACGTGGCACCTTGTCTCGACACAGCGCCTGGCACACATCGCCCCGCCGCCTTGGCGGTTACACCCGAGGGATCCCACTTGACTCCTCATGACGACGACGAGAGCTCGTGCCACTATGTGGTACGACCTTGACGTCTGTGGAACGCAGTGGTACTTGTGAGCGGGAGGTGGCCGAGGAGTGCGGTATAGGCGATGAGCGGCCCGGGCTGGGCGGATGTCGCTCACTGGTAGAACCTGGAGGAGCCGTCTCGGTGCCCGAGTTGCCCCGTCGGCAAGAAAGCTCCGTGACGCCGAAGTTGGCTAGGGCGCAGCCGACGCAAGCGGGTCGCCCGTAGCGGCCTCCCACAGGGCTCGGCGGGCCCGAGCGCCAGGGGGCTCAACGGGCTCGGCGAGGCTCCCGCAGGTGTGCGACAACCGGTCCAGGCGTACCGTCCACGACGCCACGTCCACGAAGATGAGTCCACCTGCTAACCACAGAGAAGAGAGATGAGGAATCCTTGAGAGCCAACGTCGTCATAATCGGGGCAGGCATCGTCGGCAACAGTCTCGCCTATCACCTTGCCGAGCTCGGATGGCGCGATGTCGTACTGGTCGAGAAGGGACCCCTGCCGAACCCCGGAGGATCGACCGGGCACGCCTCGAACTTCATCTTCCCGATCGAGTACTCGAAGATGATGATGGAGCTGACGGCGGACTCGACTGCGCAGTACAAGTCCCTCGGCGTGCACGTGACTTCCGGGGGGATCGAGGTGGCGCGCCGCCCCGAGCGCCTCGAGGAGCTCCGCCGCCGCGCGTCGGCGTGCCTGTCCTGGGGGATCGACTGCGACCTCCTCGACCCCGCCGGCGTGCAGAAGCTCGTCCCCTTCCTCGACCCCGATGTCATCCTCGCCGGCCTGTACTTCCCCGGTGTCGGCGTCGTCGACTCGTTGCGGGCCGGCACGATCATGCGAGAGCGGGCGGTCGAGACCGGCGCCCTCACCGTTCACGCGAGCACCGAGGTGCTCGGGATCGACCTC
This sequence comes from Acidimicrobiales bacterium, assembly GCA_050742375.1. Taxonomy (GTDB): domain Bacteria; phylum Actinomycetota; class Acidimicrobiia; order Acidimicrobiales; family Bog-793; genus JAKATT01. The sequence goes on from JBOGHY010000084.1 coordinate 11,415, forward strand.
GACGGGCCAGCCGGTGACGAGGGCCCGAGCGCCCGCGGCAGGGTGCCGCGCGGCAGGGCGGCCGGCGGCGAGAGAGGAGTGCGGGCGGTACGCACCACCGCCGGGGTCATCGAGACGGACTGCGTCGCCATCTGCTGCGGGGTCTGGAGCCCCCGTATCGCCGAGATGGCCGGGGCCAGGATCGCGCTCACGCCGATCGTCCACCAGATGATCTCCGTCGGGCCCATCCCGGCCTTCGCCGACACCGTCGGCGAGATCTCCTACCCGATAGTGCGCGACGTCGACACCAACATGTACGAGCGCCAGCACGGTGGGGACATGGAGGTGGGCTCGTACGCCCACCGGCCGATCCTCGTCCGGCCCGAGGCGATCCTCTCGAACGAGGAGGCGGCGCTGTCACCCACCGAGCTCCCCTTCACGAAAGAGGATTTCGACCCCCAGCTCGAGGAGGCTCTCGAGCTCATGCCCGAGCTTCTCGGCGACGAAACCGTGGGAATCCGCTACGCCATCAACGGGCTTATCTCGATGACCCCCGACGGGCACCCTGTCCTCGGCGAGCTGCCGGGGGTGAAGGGCCTGTGGTCGGTCGCCGCCAGCTGGATAAAGGAGGGCCCGGGGATCGGGAGAGCGGTAGCCGAGCAGATGACCTCCGGCCGTTCGGAGATCGACCTCCACGAGGCCGCGGCGGCGCGCTTTTACGAGTTCCAGCTGACGCGTGGCCACGTGGAGGCGCGTGCATCCGAGGGCTTCAACAAGATGTACGGGATCGTCCACCCCGAAGAGCAGTGGTCCGACGAGCGCCGCATCCGCCTGAGCCCGATGTACGACCGCGAGGTCGAGCTCGGGGCGCACTTCTTCTCGACGGCTGGCTGGGAGCGGCCGCACTGGTACGAGCACAACACGCCACTCGTTGATCGCTACGGCGACAAGGTCATGCCACGCGAGGCGGAGTGGGAGTCGCGATGGTGGTCACCCGTCATAAACGCCGAGCACCTCGCCATGCGCGACGCCGTCGGGATCGTCGACCTGTCCGCCTTCGCCGTCTTCGACGTGACGGGACCGGGCGCACTCGAAGCTATGCAGCGCCTCGCCGTCGCCCAGATGGACGTGGCGGGCGGCCGGGTCGTGTACACGTCGTTCCTCGACGACGCCGGGGGCTTCAGGGCGGACCTCACCGTCATGCGCCTTGGGACAGACCACTTCCGTGTGGTGACGGGCGGGGGCGTTGGCATGTCGGACAAGACCTGGATCGTCGACCACCTGCCCGCTGACGGCTCTGCCCAGCTCGCAGACGTGACCTCCGCCTGGGCGACGATCGGCATCTGGGGCCCGAAGGCCCGAGCGGTGCTCGGCCGGGCCACTCCGGACGACGTCTCGAACGAGGGCTTCAAGTTCGCCACCTGCAGGCAGATCGAGGTCGGCGGGGTGCGCGTGCTCGCATCGCGGATCTCCTACGTGGGAGAGCTCGGCTGGGAGTGCTACATCCCGATGGAGCAGGCACTGCGCGTCTGGGACGCGCTCTACGAGGCGGGCGAGCCCGACGGGATCGTCCCGGTCGGGATCGGCGTCTACGCCACGACGGGGCGCCTCGAGAAGTGCTACCGCGCCTTCGGCAACGAGCTCACCGCCGACTACGACCTCGTGGAGGCGGGCATGGGGCGACCGTCGGTGAAGCCTCAGGACTTTGTCGGCAAGGAGGCCTACCTCGCCCAGCGCGAGCGAGAGCCCGCAGCGCTTTTGTGCACGCTCACCCTCGACGAGCCGAGGGCGCCTGACGGAAGGCTCCGATACCCCCTCGGCGGGGAGCCCGTGCTCACCCTCGAGGGAGAGCGCATCGTCGACGCCAAGGGCCGCCCCTCCTACATCACGAGCGCCGGGTCGGGGCCCTCGGTCGGCCGCCATCTGATGCTGGCGTACCTGCCCGCCGAGCTCGCCGAAGAGGGGCGGGAGCTCCTCGTCGAGTACATGTCGGAGCGCCACCGCACAAGCGTGGCGGTGTCGGGATCGAGACCGATCTTCGACCCGGCGAATGAGAGGGTGCGTGCCTGAATGGAGATCCTCGTCCTCATAAAGCGGGTGCCGATGGTCGGCGGGCGCATCGCCATCGACGAGACGGCGAGAGCCGTCGACTCCCGCGGCCTCGGTTTTACCATCAGCCCGCACGAGGAGTGCGCCGTCGAAGAGGCCGTCCGCATCGTCGAGGCCAACGGCGGATCGGTCACCGTACTTTGCCTCGGTCCTCCCGAGGCTGTTGAGCAGCTCCGCGACACGGTCGCCGTAGGGGCCGGCTCGCTCGTCCTGCTAGAGACCGAGACGCCCGACTGGGGGCCGATGGCGACAAGCGACGCAATCGTCGCGGAGATCGAACGGATCGAGGTTGAAAAGGACGTCCGCTTCGACCTCGTGCTGGCGGGGAACGAGGCTGCCGACACGGGCGACTACCAGGTGGGAGTGCGCATCGCCCACAAGCTCGGGCGCCCCGTCGCCACCGGGATCAAGGCCCTGGAGGTGCTCGGGGCCTCCGTGGCGGCCCGCCGCACCTACAGGGGCGTCGAGGAGCGGTTCGAGCTCGCCATGCCAGCCGTGCTGAGCGTGAAGGAGGGGATCAACCTCCCCCGCTACCCGTCTCTCCCGGGTCGCATCCGGGCCAAGAAAGCCCCTGTGCTCACCAACTCGCCCCACTTTCACAGCGAGGGCGCCGCCATGAGGCGCCTCGCCGTCCCGGTCGCCGACCGGCGCTCGGCCGAGGTGCTCGGCCATGGTGCGGCCGCAGTGCCGGCGCTCGTGGCGGTCCTCGAATCGATCGGGGTCCTTTCGTGAAGGTGCTCTGCTTCGTCGAGCACGACGCCGAGGGGTTGATCGATCCGTCGGTGCGAGCCCTCGCCTTCGCCAGGAAGCTGGCAGGTGCCGGCGAGGTTGTGGCGGTGGCGAGCGGGCGGCCGGGCGAGGCGGCAACGGCGGCCCTTTCGGGACCCGGGGTCACCGATCTCCACTGCGTGATCCTCGAGGCGGGATACGCGCCCCTGCTCATCGCGCGGGGTGTCGGCGAGGCGGCCGGGACGGTGTCCGCCGGTGCGGTCGTCGCCGCCGCCACCGACCACGGCAACGAGATCCTCGCCCATCTCGGCGCCCTGTCGGGTCGTGACTTCGTGGCGAACTGCACCTCGGCCGAGGCCTCGTCCGAGGGGATCGAGCTCACGCGCCAGCGGTGGGGGGGCAGCCTCGTCGAGGAGACGACGCTGCGAGGCGAGGTCGCCATCTTGAGCGTTGCGGTCGACGCCCTCTTCGTTCTCGAAGCCGCTCCGGGAGCGCCGGGCGCCGCCCACGAGGGAGTCGAGGTCGTCGAGGTCCGGCCGGGTGCCGGCGAGAACGATCAGGTCGTCGAGGCGACCGAGCGGCGCGAGCAGGCGGGTGGGGTGTCGCTCGCGAGCGCCAAGGTCGTCGTGAGCGGAGGGCGGGGCATGGGAGGAGAAGGCGCCTTCTCCGCCATCGAGCAGCTCGCCGGGCTGCTTGGCGGGGCGGTAGGGGTATCGCGCGCCGTCACGAGCCTCGGCTGGCGGCCGCACTCCGAGCAGGTGGGCCAGACCGGCACCAGGGTGACCCCGGATCTGTACATCGCCTGCGGCATCTCGGGGGCGATCCAGCACCTCGCAGGCTGCCAGGCGGCCAAGACGATGGTGGCGATCAACACCGACGCCGAGGCGCCGATCATGTCCCGCGCCGACTACGCCGTCATCGGGGACGTGAACGAGGTGCTGCCCGCACTCGTCGAGGCGATCGCGGCACGCCGGACTGGGTCCTCAAGAGAGCATTGACCGGCGCCATGCCTCGGTCTCGGCCACCTGGTTGAACGTGAAGACGTGCACGCCGGCGACGGCGAGGGCCGGGTCGGCGAGCGTGGAGGAGAGGCGCTCGAGGAACCGGTCCGGGTCGTAGCCCCCCGGTGTGCCCATCCGGGCGACCCAGCCGAAGTGCTTGCCGGCGAAGCGGCTCGACTCGGCCAGCCCGATCTTCGCCGCCATGGCGACGAGCTTGGTCGCCTCGATCGGACCGGCCATGCCGACGTACATAGGCAGCGACACGCCGCGGGCGCGCACCCGCCGGATCCATCTCGAGAGGACCTTCGTGTCGAAGCAGAGATTGCTCACTATGTAGTCCGCATACCTGCGCTTGTCCCACATCGCCTGGATGGTGACGTCGTCGTCGACCTGCGGGTGGCTCTCGGGGTAACCGGTGATGCCGATTCGCTCGAAGGGATCGTCGATCTCCTTCAGCTCCTCGAGCACCCCGAGCGCGTCGTCGAAGGCACCAGCGGGCCTGGCAGAGTCGCCGGCAGGCACAAAGATGTCACTCACGCCTGCCGCCCGCAGCCGGGCGGCGACGTCGCGCAGATGGCCGGAGTCGGTCAAAAGGCGCGCCGAGACATGCGGAACGACCTCGTAGCCCCGGCCCGCCAGACGCTCGGCGAGCGCGATCGTCGCCTCGAGACCCTTGGAGGGTGAAGCGGTGACGGTGATGGTCACGTCCTTTCCGACCGCGTCGAGAACCTTGTCCTCGGTCGTGGTCGCCGGGATGACCTCGTAGCGAGGGTGCGCCAGGATCGGGGCGAGCCTCGTGCGGGCGGCCGTCCTTCCGAGCCCGCCCCTCATGAAGCCGGCTCAAGGGGCGCGTCGCCTGCCCGGAGCCCCTCCCCCGGCGTGCCGGCCGCCGCCAAAAGGTCGACGAGGGCGGTCTCGATCCTGGCACCGCCCGCAGGCACGACCTCGAGCGGCAACGAAAGCGCCTCGGCGACGGCGGCCGCCTTGGCCTCGAGGTTCGCCGTCGGCGCCTCGGTGAGCCAGACGAGCCGGGCGTAGTGCCCGAAGTAGTCCGACACGAGCTCGGGATGGCGATCGAGGCCGAGCGGCTCGGAGACGAGGCGGGAGAAGCCCTTCAAGAGGAAGTCCGTCAAGAGGTAGGTGCCGGGCACCTCCTCCAAGAGCCCGCCCACCAGATCCGGCCCGCCGATGAGGTCGTAGCAGTGAAGGCCGGCGAGCCGGCGCAGGCCGAGGCGCTCGCAGACCGCGTCGAGGGCCCCGTAGGTCCCGCAGTCGGCGTAGGCGACGGCGACGGCGCACCCGCGCTCGAGTAGTTCGGAGGCGAGGCGCTCGACAGCCAGTGGGATCTCGGACGGGCGGTTGTGGAGCACCGCCGGGAGGCAGTGGATCTCCACGCTGGCCCCATAGCTCCCGGCCGCGCGCCGGAGAGCTGCGCCGAGGGCCCCACAGACGATCACGGCGACCCTGCGGTCGCCTCGAAGCACGTTCACCCCGGCGCCCTCGGGCACGATCTCGCCATCATGGGCCTTCACGTCGGGAACTGCAGCTGGCCGACGAAGCGATCGTTGAAGTCCGACCGGTCGGAGAGCTCGACGTACTCCACCTCGTCGAGGAGCGCCATCGCACCGGCCCGCTCGCGCACGCTCAGGAGGG
>JBOGHY010000085.1:0-6240 GCA_050742375.1 Acidimicrobiales bacterium
GCGTTGCGTGACGAGGACGGGCAGTGGGCGGGTGGCGCCTGCTTCCCGGGCGACTTCCGTGGCGACTTTTCCCAGGGCCAGCCGTGGACCTCGACGTATCCCACCTTGCTGTTGCTGCGCGAGTTCGGCATCGATCCCACCGCCGAGTCGGTGCGAAAGACCATCGCCCTGGTGCGCGACAACTGCAGGTGGGAACACGCCGGGCAGGCGTTCTTCGACGGCGAGGTCGAGCCCTGTATCAACGGCCGCACGGTCGCGCTCGGTTCCTACTTCGGCGTTCCGGTCGACGGCATCGTCGCCCGGCTGCTCGGCGAGCAACTCGCAGACGGCGGCTGGAACTGCGAGGTCGAGAACGGCTCAGTGCGCTCGTCGTTCCACACGACGATGTGCGTCCTCGACGGCCTGCTCGCGTACGAGCATGCGACCGGCGGTACGGCGGAATCGATCGCTGCAGGCCGTCGTGGTGAGAAGTACCTGCTCGAGCGGCGCATGTCCCGGCGGCTGAGCACCGGCGAGGTGGCCGACCCCGACTGGCTGCAGTTCTCCTTCCCGACGCAGTGGCACTACGACGTGTTGCGCGGGCTGGACCACTTCCGTGCGGTCGGCGCGCCGGACCCGCGGCTGGCCGAGGCGATCGAGTTGGTACGTGACAGACAACAGGCCGACGGGACGTGGCTGCTCGAGAACACGCACCGCGGAGCGGTGCCATTCGTCATGGAGGACGGCGACGGCCGGCCCAGCCGCTGGAACACTCTGCGCGCGCTGCGGGTGCTGAACTGGTACGACGACCACGATCGGCGCCGCTGAGCCGTAGCTCCAACTCCGGACGACCGCGCGGGATCGGCATCGCGGGAGTGAGGCAGGCTTCGAGACGAGTTTACGCTCCGTCGCGCGCAGGTCACCGCTGCGCCAGAAGCCAGCATGTCGGAAGCTTTCTCTAAGCCCGCTCTCAGCCGACTCGCGTACTCTGCGCGCCACCTGGTAACTGGACCAGATTACCGTCGATTTGAGGCTGAGGGGGTTTGGTTGGTTTCGCTCGGATACGTCTGGAACGAGCTCCGTCGCCGGTTCGGACGGACCCTCGTCACGGCGATCGGACTCGCTGCGGGCGTGGGGCTCGTGATGAGCATCGTGGGGGTCTCAGACGGCCTCGATGCCGCCCAACAAAGGGTGCTGTCCCCGCTCGGCTCGGTCGGAACCAACATCATCGTCACGCGGACGATCGCGCCGACGACCGACAAGAAGACCGCCCCGACCGAGCCCACGCGGGGAAGGCGGTTCCCGGGCGGGCAGGGCGGCTTCTTCGCCCATGGCTTCGGCTCTTCCAACGCCGCCGAGCTGAACAGCAAGGCGTCGACCGACTACGACGCCAACAACGGGACCGTCCTCACCGACCTCGCCAAGCTCGGCAAGCCGGGCACACGCTTCACCCACGACTTCTTCTTCCCGAACACGCTCATCCCGTTCCCCTCGCAGGCCGCCGGCATCATCTCCTCGGTAAAAAACGTGACGGGGGCGGTCGGAGCGCTCTCGCTCAAGGTGACCCATGAGTCGGGCACGGTGCCGAAGATCACCGCCAGCTTCAAGACCGGCGGCCAGACCCTGAAGGTACGCTCGACACCACCGAAACTGACGACGGCCGAGGCGCAGACCGAGCGGAGCTGCATCCAAAAGCTCTTCGGCGCGCGCTTCGGATCTGGCTCGGGCAACGGGTCGGGGTTCTCCCCTGGTGCCGGATCTTCGCACACCCCCGGAGCCAGCCGTACCCCTCACGTATTCTTCTCCGGGAACAACCCTGCTTTCGAGAAGTGCCTCACCCCGTCGCAGAAGGCCTACATCCAAGACGTCGAGGTCCCCGAGCAGACCCTCAACGAGACGATCAACCCTCCGACCACCAACACCGAGACCAAGACCTACACGGCGGCGGGAGTGGAACCGGCCTCGCGCACGGGCGGGCTCGCGACGGCGGCGCAGGTGACGTCTGGCTCCTGGTTCACCAAGGACGCCTCCGACCAGGTCCTCGTCAATACGGCCTACGCCTCATCGAACAACCTGAGGGTCGGCCAGCTGCTCCGTATCAACGACAAGGCCTACAGGATCGTCGGGCTCGTGGCGCCGACGCTCACAGGCGATGTCTCCGACGTCTACTTCGACCTGCCGACAGCCCAGTCGCTCTCGAGCGAGAAGGGTGAGATCGACGAGGTGCTCGTCTCGGTGAGGAACGCTTCGGACGTGAAAGCTGCCGCAGCCGCCATCAGAAAGGAGCTGCCGGGCGCCACCGTGCTCACCTCTCAGAGCCTCGCCGACCACGTGACCGGAAGCCTCACGAATGCCAAGAAGCTCGCAGACAACCTCGGCGGAGCACTCGCCATCGTCGTGCTGATCGCCGCCTTTCTCATCGCCGCCCTGCTCACCTTGTCCTCTGTTGCAAAGCGGGTGCGTGAGATCGGTACCCTGCGTGCGATCGGATGGTCGCGCGCGAGAGTTGTCCGCCAGATCGTGGCCGAGACCATCGGTATCGGGATCCTTGGAGGCGTCATTGGCATCGGCCTCGGGTTTGCCATTACAGCCGTGATAGGAGCCGTCGGGCCCGGTCTCACGGTCACCTCGACCGGGCTTGCCGTAGGGGCCTCGTCTCGCAGCCAGTCGACGATCGCCTCGGTCCAGAGCCTTGTCCACCTGACGGCGCCGATCCACGCCTCAACGGTGCTTCTAGGCATTGCCGCCGCCATCGTCGGAGGTCTTCTGGCCGGTCTGATCGGCGGCTGGCGTGCCGCACGGCTCGCCCCAGCGGTCGCCCTTCGAGACCTCGGATAGGAGCGCGATGGCAAGCGACGACAGCCCTTCGGGGACGACGGGCCCAGATTCCAGACCTCCTGATCTAAACGAGGCGAGATCCTTGTAATTCAAGGGGAAAGCCAACACTTCTTCCTCCTGATATGCGATAATAGACGCAGAGTTATAGTCGGTCTGGAGGGGAAGCTGATGAGGGGTGCCACAGCGAAGAGACTGAGGTGGATGCAGCCTCTCCCTCTCGTCCCGCCGGGCTCGGTCGCCGTCTCAAACGGAGCCTCGTTCCTCGAGGACGCCGAGGGTGGTGCCGTGTTCATCTGGGGCCTGGCAACGTTCACCTGGTCTTCTGACGACGTCGCCTCACGGCGCCTGGCGGCGGTGCAGCTGGTCGAGACGTCTGCCGCCAGCCAGCGCGAGGTGTCGGCCGCTTTCGGTGCGAACGAGACGACGCTGTGGCGCTGGCGGGCGAGTTACGCATCCGATGGGCTCGCTGGCCTGCTGGACGACAAGAAAGGCCCGAAGCGGCCCTCCAAGTTGACCGAGGACAAGGTCGCCGAGATCGTCTCTCTACGTGAACAGGGACAGAGCCTGGCCGCCATCGCGGCTGACACCGGGGTCTCGCCCAACAGCGTCCGGCGCGCCTGTGGAGAGATCACCCTTCTCCGTCCACCTGTGGAGCCGCCGAGGCGGCTTGAGCCGCTCGCTACACCGGCGGACCGCTCCTCAGAGCGCCAGGCTGCCCGCCAGGGCCTGCTCGTAGAAGCCGCCCCTGTCATCTGCGAGGGTTCGCACCTGCCGGGTGTCGGCTCCCTCGTCATCCTGCCGGCTCTCGATGCCACCGGCCTGCTCGACGTCGCTGCCCGGGTCTACGGGGAAGGGCGCAAGCTCGCTGGAACGACGCGAGCGGCCTTTTACGGCATCAGATCGCTCATCTTGTCGCTCAGCTTCGCCTGCCTGCTCGGCGAGCCCCGCGTGGAGGGCATGACGCGCCTCGACCCGGTCGCCATCGGCCGTCTCATCGGCCTCGACCGTGCTCCCGAGGTCCGGCGCCTGCGGGTCCGCATGGCCGAGCTCGCAGGCGAGGGCCGGTCCGACGAGCTCGTCATGTCCCTCGCCCGCCGCCACATCGACCAGCACCCCGAGGCCGTCGGGCTGTTGTACGTCGACGGGCACGTGCGCGCCTACCACGGCAAGGCCGAACTGCCAAAGGCCCATCTCGCCCGCATGCGTATCTCGATGCCGGCCGAAGTCGACACCTTCGTCTCGGATCGCTTCGGCGACGGCCTGTTGGTCTGGCAGGCGCCACCGGGGGCGAGCCTGGCCGGTGAGCTCAAAGAGGTGGCCCGCCGGGTACGCGAGCTCGTCGGCGACGATGCCCGCCCGACGATCTGCTTCGACCGGGGCGGGTGGTCGCCCAAGCTGTTCCGCCAGCTCGGTGACGCCGGCTTCGAGATCCTCACCTACCGGAAGGGCCCGACGCGCCTTTTGTCCCGCTCGGCCTTTGTCCCCCACGTCGTCACCGACGAGATGGGCAGAGAGCACGACTACCTGCTGGCCGATCAGGCCGTCCGCATCGCCTACGACTCCCGCCGCCACTACTTCGCCTGCCGGCAGGTGACCCGGCTCGACGAGGCGACCGGGCACCAGACCCAAGTGCTCACGACGCGGTCCGATCCCGACGCCGGGCTGATCGCCCATGCGATGTTCTCCCGCTGGAGACAGGAGAACTTCTTCCGGTACGGCCGCCAACGCTTCGCACTCGACGCCCTCGACTCCTACGAGACCGAACCCGACGATCCAGGGCGGCGCGTGAAGAACCCCGTCCGGCTCGATGCTGACGCCGCCGTGCGACAGGCACGGGACTCGATCGGCCTGGCCGAGGCCGAAGAGGGCCGGTGCTCGGTCGAGGGCCTGAGCACGAGCGCCGAAGTGGCCGAAGCGATGACGGCTGCGCGGGCCGAGCTCGTACGCCGGGAGCACGTCGCCAGGTCGATCCCCGCCAAAGTCACCCTCGGCGAGCTCCGCCCGATGGCCGCCCGGCTCGACGTCGAGCGAAAGCGTCTGCACGACGCCGTCCGCATGGCCACCTACAACGCCGAGTCCGCCCTCGCCCGCATGATCGCACCGCACTACGCACGGGCAGAGGACGAGGCGCGCTCGCTGCTGCGGGAGACCTACAAAGCCTCAGGCGATCTCGAGATCGTCGGCACGACACTGCAGGTGCGCATCGCACCGCTTTCAGCTGGCCGGAGAACCCGGGCGATGAAGGCGCTCTGCGCGGAGCTCTCCGCCACCGAGACCACCTATCCCGGTACCGACTTCGTGCTCGTGTACTCGATGAAAGACCGCTGACCTTGCAGCAATTCTTGGTTCGTGTCAGGAGGTCTGGATTCGGGACTCACGCTGGCGCGAAGCTCTGCGGATACAGCTCTTAGAACCGACGAGCTCGTCTACAAGCTCTCTGGGGTCGAGCGGAACTACTCCCGCGGAGAGAGGCTCGTCCGGGCGGTGCGGGGAATCGATCTCGAGATCGCCGTCGGCGAGATGGTCGCGCTCGAGGGCCCGTCGGGATCCGGCAAGTCGACTCTCCTCCAGCTCCTCGGCTGTCTCGAAGTGCCGAGCGCCGGGCGGATCTCCTTTCTCGGGAGGGAGCTCGCCAAGATGTCCGAACGGGAGCTGACACGCATCCGGAGCGCCGACATCGGGTTCGTCTTCCAGCAGTTCAATCTCGTCCCGACGCTGTCGTCAGCCGAGAACGTCGCAATCGCCATGCCCGGCAGGCTTGGCCACGGCGAGCGCTTGGCCCGTGCCAATGCCCTTCTGCAACGGGTCGGCCTCGGTCACCGCCTGGCGCATCTGCCCTCGAGGCTCTCGGGCGGCGAGCAACAGAGAGTCGCGGTCGCCCGGGCGCTCGCCAACTCTCCACGGGTGCTGATCGCCGATGAGCCGACGGGCAATCTCGACTCTGAGACCGCCGCCGAGGTGATCAGCCTGATCGCCGAGGTTCGCGACGACTCCGAGGTCACGGTCATTCTCGCCACCCACGACGAGGAGATCGCTCGTAGAGCCGGGCGCCGAGTACGGCTGCGCGACGGAAAGATCCGGGACCAGCTCGTGAGGGCGCCTTCCTCCTAGCCGCAGTCGTTCGGTTCGTCACACGGCTCCGCCGTGGCGGGCGGGGTCGTACGTGACGGCCGAACCGAGGGCCGCCGAGACCGTCGGCTGAGCACGCCGTTTGCGAGCTGCCAGACGGTCCTAGCGTGTGGCCCGCGGGCGCCCGAAGGAGGCGTACATTCCTAAAGGGGCACTCGTCCACCTGCAAGGAGAGTCGATGGGCCGCTTCCGGATATCAGCGCATGGCCGGCTCCAGGACTGGATCGCCGACGAGAAGGGCTACTTCGCCGACGAGGGGCTCGACTACGAGATCAACGTCCGCTACCTCGAGAC
>JBOGHY010000086.1:0-12556 GCA_050742375.1 Acidimicrobiales bacterium
ACGAGGCTCGACTCGAAGCACACCTCGAAGGCGTAGTGCGAACGCTCGATCTGGCCCGTGAAGTCCCGGTGCGCCTCTCCCCCCTCGCTTGTCACCAGACCCAGGCGCAGCGGCACGGTGGGCAACGCGAGGCGCCGGTTCGCCTCGAGCAGATCCTCTGCCAAGAGGGCCTTGAGAAGGCGGCGACGGGCTGCGGCGATGTTGCCGACAAGGGCCTCCACGTCGAGAAGGTCCATCGAGAACCGGAGCTTGGAGCCCCCCTCCCAGACGCCCACGGTTCCCCTCACCCGAACTACCAGACCTGGTGCCAGCTCGACCCCGACGCTGTCGAGCTCGGCCGCGATGACGGGCCAGTTGCGCGCCCAGCATGCGACGTCGATGGTGGCCCGAGCTGTCTGATAGCCGTACGGAGGACGCGCGCTCGCGGAGCTGTCCTCGTCGCCGTGATCAGCAAGCTCGATGAAGCGATGACCCCTGGCGGAGGCTGTCACCTTGCGAATCTCGCCCACCACCCAAACCTCTTCGGAGAACTCCCCCCGGAGTGCGGCGCTCACCCGGTCATAGAGCTGCCTTACGCTGAGCGCGCCGTCCGGGCTCGCGCCGGCGGCCTGGACGGCCCACTCGGCCTGGACGGCCCACTCGGCCTGGACGGCCCCCTCGGCCTGGACGGCCCCCTCGGCAATCGCCACCGAGCTCCCTGTGGCGTCGCCGTGCACGACCGAACGGTCCGCATCCACGGCGGTGGACGCCGACTCGTTGACAAGGGACCTATCGCGGTCCTCCCGGGGGGCCGCCGGCCCAGGCTCGAAGATGTCGAAGCGCAAAGGTTCGGAGGCCTTTCTCGGCGCCACGCAGGCCAGGGTAGTTCGGGGATGCGCGTCGCTTGCGCCGCTGCACGGGCCCCCCAAGCGTCGGCCGTCTTCGGACCCGATCTGTGACTTCTCGTCCTGGCCCGTCGGTGGTGGGCGGCGTCGCCTTCAGGGTTGTCTGAACACGCTCATTCTCCGAGCACTCCCTCGGGTAGCCCGTCGGCGAGGGACTCGATCACCCAGTCCGCCTTTCCTGCTCGCAGCTGGTCGGCGTCGAAGTTGTGGCTCGCCACCCCGAGGCAAGCGATGCCGGCGGCGTGGGCGGCCTCGGCGTCGTGGGGGGTGTCGCCCACCACCACGCAGTCGTCAGGGACGAGCTCCTCGCCGTAGACAAGGGAGCCGCGGCGCAACGCGGTCCTGGTGACCTCGGCCCGATCGGCCGAGTCCGAGCCGTAGCCTCCGAAAGAGAAGTACCGGTTGAGGCGCGCCCGGTGCATCTTGATGTGGGCGGCGGCCTCGAGGTTTCCGGTGACCACGCCGAGCAGGTAGCCGTCCTCGAGCAGCTGGGGTAGCAGTGTCTCCACGCCGTCGAGGACCCGGTAGCCGTCCGACTCTGCGACCGTTTGGTGCAGGTAGTGCAGGCGGCGCTCCAACAGCTTGGCGAACTCGGCAGCCTCCGGTTGGCGGTGCAGGACGGCCTCGAAGGTCTGGCGGCCGACCTCGGGGTCGGTCATGCCGGTGTCGGTGAACTTGCCGATGTCGGCGGGGATCCCATACAGCTCGTCGAAGGCCAGCTTCCACGAGCGGGCGCCCGCCCCGCCGGAGGTGATCAGGGTGCCGTCGATGTCGAACAACACCGCCCGCCGCTTGCCGCGCTTGCCGCTCATCCGGCCGGCTTCTCGGAGTGGCCGCCGAACTGCTTCCGCATGGCGGAGAGCACCTGGTTGGCGAAGTGGTCGAGGTCGCGCGAGCCGAAGCGGGAGAACAGGGCGGTGGCGAGGGTGGGGGCGGGAACGCCCTCCTCGATCGCCGCCACCGCCGTCCAGCGGCCCTCACCGGAGTCCGACACCCGCCCGGAGAAGCCCTCCAGGGTGGGTGATTCGAGGAGGGCGGCGGCGGTGAGGTCGAGCAGCCAGGAGCCGATGACGCTGCCTCGCCGCCACACCTCGGCCACCTCCTTCAAGTCGATGTCGTAGCGGTAGAACTGCGGGTCCTCCAGGGGGGCGGTCTCGGCGTCGTCGGCCTGGCGAGTGGAGCCGGCGTCGGCGTTGCGGAGGATGTTGAGACCCTCGGCCAGGGAGGCCATAGCGCCGTACTCGATGCCGTTGTGGACCATCTTGACGAAGTGGCCGGCGCCGTTGGGACCGCAATGCAGGTAGCCGTGCTCGGAGGGTGCCGGGTCGCCTTTGCGGCCGGGGGTGCGCTCGGCGGCGGCGACGCCGGGGGCGATGGCCTCAAAGATGGGGCGAAGCCGGTCGACCACCTGGTCCTCGCCGCCGATCATGAGGCAGTAGCCGCGCTCGAGGCCCCACACCCCGCCGCTGGTGCCGACGTCTACGTGGTGGATGCCCCGCTCGGAGAGGGCTTTGGCGTGGGCGATGTCGGCCCGGTAGTGGCTGTTGCCGCCGTCGATGACGACGTCGTCGGCCTCGAGGCGTTGGCCCAGGTCGCCGATGGTCTTGTCGGTGACCTCACCGGCGGGGACCATCACCCAGGCGGCGCGGGGCGCGGTGAGCTTGGCCACGAAGTCGTCGAGGGACCTGGCCCCGGTGGCGCCCTCGCCCTCGAGGGCTTCGACGGCGTGGGCGTCGACGTCGAAGACGACGCAGTCGTGACCGGCTCGCATGAGGCGCCGGACGATGTTGGCGCCCATGCGCCCGAGGCCGACCATCCCTAGCTGCATGACGTTTCTTCTCCTTTTGTTCCGGTTGATGCGCCGGCGGCCGGACCGCCGAACCAGGCACCGACCGCCACCACCTTGGGGGCCCCGGGCCTGGTCACTGGGCCCGACCGCGCTCGGCCCGGTAGCGGTTGATGAGGGCGTTGGTGGAGCTGTCGTGGTCGAGCTGCGGGGAGCTGTCGGCCTGGACCTCGGGTTCGATGCGGCTGGCGAGGAGCTTCCCCAGCTCGACGCCCCACTGGTCGAAGCTGTCGATCCCCCAGACCGTTCCCTCGGTGAAGACCCGGTGCTCGTAGACGGCGATGAGCTTGCCCAGGGCCTCGGGGCTGAGGCGGTCGAAGACGATCGTCGTGGTGGGTCGGTTGCCCTCGCAGACCCGGTGCGGGATCTGCTCGGGCGGGCAGCCGGCTTCGGCCAGGGTGGCCTCGTCGCGCCCGAAGGCCAGCGCCTCGGCCTGGGCGAAGAGGTTGGACATGAGCAGGTCGTGGTGGTGGCCGAGGGGCTCGACCGGCTGCCAGAAGCCGATCAGCTCGGCGGGCACCAGCCTGGTCCCCTGGTGGAGGGCCTGGTAGAAGGCGTGCGGGCCGTTGGTACCGGGCTGGCCCCAGATGACCGGGGCGGTCTGCACGTCCACCGGCCGGCCGGCGAGGTCCACGTGCTTGCCGTTGGACTCCATCTCGAGCTGCTGGAGGTAGGCGGGCAGGCGGTCCAGGTAGCGGGTGTAGGGCAGCACGGCCACGGTCTGCGCCCCGAGGAAGTTGTTGTACCAGACCGACAGCAGCCCGAGCAGCACCGGCAGGTTGGCCTCGAACGGGGCGGTGCGGAAGTGCTCGTCTACGGCGTGGAATCCGGCCAGCATCTCCCGGAAGCGGTCGGGGCCGATAGCCACCATGAGCGACAGGCCCACGGCCGAGTCGCAGGAGTAGCGGCCCCCGACCCAGTCCCAGAACCCGAACATGTTGTCGGTGTCGATGCCGAAGTCGGACACCGCCTCGGCGTTGGTGGACACGGCCACAAAGTGCTTGGCCACCGCGGCGCTGTCGCCGCCGAGGCCGGAAAGCAGCCAGTCCCGGGCCGAGCCGGCATTGGTGAGCGTCTCTTGGGTGTGCCAGCTCTTGGAGCACACCACGAACAGGGTCTCGGCCGGGTCTAAGTCCCGGGTGGCCTCGATCAGCTCGGCGCCGTCGACATTGGACACGAAGCGGAACACCTTGTCCCGGTCGGTGTAGGCGGCGAGCGCCTCGTAGGCCATCCTCGGTCCGAGGTCGGAGCCGCCGATGCCCACGTTGACGACGTTGCGGATGGCCTTGCCGGTGTGACCCCGCCACTCCCCCGAGCGCACTGCGTCGGCGAAGCGGGCCATTTGCTCGAGGACCTCGTGGACCTCTCGGACGACGTCGGTGCCGTCGGTGGTGATGGACTCGCCCTCGGGAGCGCGCAGGGCGACGTGCAGCACGGCTCGGCCCTCGGAGGTGTTGATCTTCTCGCCGGCGAACATGGCGTCGATGTGGCGGCGCAACCCGCACTGTCCGGCCAGGTCGACCAACAGGTGGACGGTCTCGTCGGTGATCAGGTTCTTGGAGTAGTCGAGGTAGATGCCGCACGCCTCGGCGACCAGCCGCTCGCCCCGCCCGGGGTCGGAGGCGAAGGCGTCAACGAGACGGAGGTCACCGATCCTGGCGGCACAGTCCTCCAGCGCCTTCCACGCCGGGCAGGCCCGGGCTGGGACCGGCTCAGGCAGGGTCATCCGCAGCCCACCAAGGCCGTCTGCTGCTTGCCGGCGATGCGGGCCAGGCTGGCCCAGGACTGGTCGAAGGATTCGCCCCCCGGGTTCGAGGTGAGCCCGGTGATCGAGCACCCGTCGATGTAGCGCTGCGGGGTCCCCCCGTCGAGCAGGCTCGGGGTGATGTTGTCGAGCCACAGGCTCTGCCCCGCCTCGTGGAGGGCTCGGGTGGGCTCCATCGGTTCTCCTTGGTGGGTCGCCCGGCAGTCGGGCGGTGACGCACAGGCTGGTCGTGAACGACGGCTACGGCGTGGGCCGACTCGAAGCCGAACCTGTGCTGCGCGACTGCGATGGGCACCGAGCTACCGAGGATAGCCATACCGAAGACGGCGCCGCCCAAACCCCCGTAGCGCTACCACCCGACGTCGGCGCCCTCCTCCACCGACACAGGGCCGGTGGCCGCCGGGCCACTGGGGCAGTCAGCCCGTGAGGGCGCCGGCCAGTCATGACATGATTCGCGGATGAGAGATCGACCGGGCTCTTATGCCACCTACGGCATCGGCTGTGCAATCGTCTGGGCTGTCATCCTCCTTGCAGCCAAGGGCAAGGCGGACAAGCTGCGCACGATTTGGCCGGTCTTCGGTGGCTGGTGGATAGGGTGGACCTCCGCCACCATCGCACGGTCCGTCTACCCGCCACCGAAGTCGGGTCACCGGATCTGAGCGGGGTGCGCGCGTCCGGCCAGGCGTCCCTTCACTTCGGGCGAGATGACGTATCGGGGAGCGGTCGCCTCGCGAGGTGTGTGCGAGGATGCTGAGCCATGTCTGCCGAGATGCCAACCATCCTCGCAACCAGCGGAGGTCTGTTTCCGGACCCCCGCAACCAGGTACGCCCCGCCCCCATGCTCGACTTCGCCCTCGAGCTCGCGCAGCCCTCAGGCCGGCCGCGGCTGTGCTTCGTGAACACTGCGGGAGGCGACCAGGCGTGGTGGAACGCGGCCTGCCACGCGATGTACTACGAGCGGGACGTCGAGGTCTCATGCCTGAACCTGTTCCCGATGCCGAACGTCACCGACATGGCGGCTCATCTCTTGGCCCAGGAAGCAGTCTGGGTCGGAGGTGGTAGCACGGCCAACCTCCTCGCGCTGTGGCGGCTGCACGGCCTCGACGTCGTCTTCCGCCGCTGTTGGGAGGCGGGCGTCGTGCTCGCCGGCGTGTCGGCCGGCTCGCTCTGCTGGCACGTGGGAGGAACTACGGACTCCTTCGGCCCCGAGCTACGCCCTGTCACCGACGGGCTCGGGTTCCTACCGTTCTCCAACGGGGTGCACTACGACGGCGAAGGCCAGCGTCGGCCGCTCTTCCAGCGACTCATCGCCGAGGGCGTCTTGCCGGCGGGCTACGCCACCGACAATTGCGCCGGGTTGCTGTACCGCGGCACCGAGATGATCGAGGCGGTCGCCGAGGTAGCCGGCCCTGGCGCGTACCATGTCGCTTGCAGCGCGGACGGCGGGGTCGAGGAGACGAGGATCGAGCCGCGCCTGCTCCCTGGCGCTCTTGGGGCTCCCGAATAAGTTCGGCGTTCCGAAGTGCCGCGAAGTCTCGACCCCCGTCGGCACGGAGCCACAAAGGGCCGGTGGTGGTGAGCCGTCCCGCTGCATGCCGGTGAGATCATCGGCCCCGCGCTGCTGCGCTCGATCCTCGTCCAAGCCGGAGTCACGGCCGACGAGCTGCGAAAGGTGCTGTGAGAAGATTGAGCGCGATGCGCACGTACACGATCGTCCTCGAACCCGAGGAGACGGGCGGTTACATGGTCTCGGTCCCGGCCCTTCCTGGTTGCTTCACGCAGGGGGCGACGGTGGAGCAGTGCCGGGAGCGAGCGGCCGAAGCTATTTCCACGCACATCGCCGGGCTCGAGGCCGACGGAGAGCCCGTTCCAGAGGAGCAGGGACCTCCGCAACTGCTTACCGTGACCGTGGCCGCCTGAGCCCCGAGCCCGCTGTGGGGCATGCGACGAGGTGCGCCTTACGAAGGAGGCCGGTGGTGGTGAGCCGGCCTGTAGGCGGGGTTCTGTCCGCCACCTGCCCGGGCCTTTCGGTATCCGGGCGGGCGACGGGGTGGCCATCCATCTAAGCGGCCTACCTGGGGACATCGGGCGGGCAACCCGTCCCACGCTTGGCCTTGCTCCGGGTGGGGTTTGCCGAGCCGCCCGGGTCGCCCCGGGCGCTGGTGCGCTCTTGCCGCACCGTTTCACCCTTGCCTGTGCTCCGGGCGAGCCCGGGCCATCGGCGGTCTGTTCTCTGTGGCACTTTCCTTCGGGTCACCCCGACTGGCCGCTAGCCAGCACCCTGCCCTGCGGAGCCCCGACCTTCCTCGACCCCTGGAGGAGCCAAAGAAAGCCCCTCCGGTGCCGCGGCCACCCGGCCGGCTCACCACCGTCCCATTGTCGCGCCGGAGAGGGGACCCCCTCACCACCGCCCGGCACCCGCCCTCGCTCACGGACCGGGCCCGCCGAGGGTGCCGACGCCGGCGAGGTGCCCCACCTCGCCGAAGCTGACGAGCGAGGGGCTGCCGGGTCCCGTCGAGATGCGCGTGATGGAAGCGACCTGCAGGTGCAGCCGCCACGACAGCTCCGGCCCCGCCCCGAGAGCCCAGGCGACGGCCGCTTTGATCGGCGAGACGTGAGTCACCGCGACGACGTCCCCCGCGCCGGGCGCCGCCCGTGCCCCGAGCTCGGTCCAGAGCCGGGAGCAGCGTTCGGCGAGATCCGAGAGGCTTTCGCCGCCTGGGGGCCGGTAGCGCGGGTCTTTCCGCCAGGCTTCCCAGGTTCCCTCGGGGAGCTCGGCCGGGCTCAGGCCGTCGTAGTCGCCGTAGTCGAGCTCGACGAGCCGCTCGTCCACCTCGGGGCCCACGACCTCGCGCCCCTCCCGCCGAGACACCTCCGCGATCGCTGCCGCCGTGTCGGCAGTTCGCCGCAGCGGGCTCGTGAACAGCTGAAAGGACCCCTTCCCGCACGAGGACACCGCCTCGGCGATGGCGGCCGCCTGCAGGACGCCGAGATCGGTGAGGCGCGGATCGCTCCGCCCGACAAGGACGCCCCGCGCGTTCGGCTCCGACTGGCCGTGGCGGACGAGCACGAGCATCAGGGGACCACGTCAGGAGAGGTCAGGGGACGAGGATCCGGCCGCACTGCTCGCAGTGGACGACCGTCCCCGAGGGCGCCCTGGCGATGCGGTCCCGCTCGCTCGCGGGAAGCTTGAGGTGGCAGCCGCCGCAGCTGCCGTTGACGAGGCGGGCCGCACCGATGCCGCCGAGCTTGGCGCGAAGCCTCTCGTAGTCGGCCCGGAGGCCCTCTGACAGCTCGGCGGCTACCTCTTGGCGCCGTGCCAGGAGGGCGGAGCGCTCGCGCTCGATCTCGGCCTCGACCGCAAAAAGGGACGCCCTGGCGCCGTCGAGCTCGGCGGAGAGCCGAGCCTGTTCGGGCGCCGCAGCGGCCAGCTCCGCATCGAGAGGTTCGATCTGCTCCATGAGCGAGATCTCGGCGTCCTCCACCTGCCGCTTCTGGCGCCCGAGGGAGGCGATCTCGTCCGCCATGGCCTGCTGGTCGCGGAACGAGCCGGCAGAACCCGACCTGAGGCGCGCCTCGATCGCCCCTACGCGGGCGGTGATCGCCGAGATTTGGACCTCCTTCTCCTCCTGGGACTTCGCCAGCCCGGCCCGCTCCGATTCGGTGCGCCCGAGGGTGGCCTCGACGCCGGCGAGGGCAGCTTCGAGCTGGCGCACCTTGCGCCGCTCGTCGAGCTCGCGGAGCCGGTAGGCGAGGCGGTCGAGGCCGAGGTCGAGATCCTGGGTCTCGAGCAGCCGCTCGAGCAGTCCCGGCGTATCGGTGGGCATCGGCGCCCGAGGCTACCCCGGGCCGGCAGGCGGCGCCCCTGGGCGGTGGCCCACGCCGCGCTCGCCCCGCTCGCCCCACCCGTCACGCTCGCCGCCAGACCGCAGCGCCGCCAGCTTCTCGCAGAGCTCCGCTGTCGCCCCGGCGACCGGGGCGCGCCGACCTTCGTGAGTGCGAACCGAGAGCTCCCGGCCCTCGACGTCGAGGACGAGCCCACCCGCCTCGGTGCAGACGAGGGCGCCGCCCAGGTAGTCCCAGGACCCGTGGGCGTCCCGGCCGAAGTCGACGTAGCCGTCGAGCGTCCCGTCGGCCACGGCGCACAGGTCGAGGGCGACGGCGCCGAGGGCGCGGAATTGCTTCCAGCCGAGGTAGCGCCGTGGGTAGCCCGAGATGCCGACGAGGGCGGCCGCCACCTCGCTGCAGCCCGAGGTCTCGAGCCGCCGCCCGCCGCACTCGGCACCCTCTCCCCGCACGGCTCGGTAGCAGCGGCCGCTCGAGAGGTTCTCGACCACGGCGACAAGCGGGCCCGAGCCGTCGAGGACGCAGATGCTCGTGGCATACCAGGGGATGCCCCGCGCGGCGTTGGTCGAGCCGTCGAGCGGGTCGACGACGGCGAGCAGCTCAGACCCCTCGACCGGGGAGGTGCCCGACTCCTCGCTCAGCACCGAGAGGCCGGCCCCGAGGAGCACCTTGAGAGCGGCCTCGTCGGCCACGAGGTCGGATCGGTACTGCCCCGCCTTCAAGCCTGATGGGCCCCAATTCGAAAGCCCCTCCAGTGCCGCACGGACCGCCGCGATGGCTTCCTCCAGCACCTCCACAAGCTCTTCGCTCCCCATCGCGCGGCAACCTACCCGACGCTCCACGTCGCCGGCTCATCCGGCCCGGCGTACACTCTCGGCCACATGGCCGTCATCGACGTGGCCGGGTACGTGGCCGAGCTGAAGGACCATGCGGTGGAGCACGGGTTCCACGTGCATGACGAGCGCCACTTCGTCGAGACCTACTCCCTGCGCCAGTTCTGGGAGGTGGACCTGCACCCCGAGGAGGGCTGCGGCGGGCCCATCGACCTCCACCTCGCCCTCGAAGTGGAGCCGCGAGTGCTGCTCGACTTCGAAGATGCCGTCGTCGCGCTGCCCGACGAGGACGATCCCCCCGACAAGTGGTTCTTCCCGCTCACCTTCAACTGGGGAGTCCCGCCGCTGCCGAACGCCCCGGACTTGCTGCGGGTGGCACTCGATCTCGCCGGCGTCGGCGGAGTCGAGCTGCCCCTCGAGATCTCGGCCACCGACTCCTTCGCCTCGGCGACCGAGGCGCCGCTGCGGCGCCTTGCGATCGTGGCGCGCCAGACCGTCTCGCTCGCCCGGGTGCTCGCAGGCGAGGAGCTGCTCTGCGAGGTCTTCGACCGCTCGCTCTTGGTGACGCGCTTCCTCCTCGACGCCGCGCCGACCTGGCTCGGTGACGGCGAGCAGTAAGACCGCCGAACGGCTCCGCCTCGCGGCGGCTGCCGCCGCCGTCGTCGTGCTGGTGGCGGTCCCGTCGGCGGGCTGCGCCCAGTCCGATGCCCACGCGCTCGCCGTGCGGGTCTGCGGGACGGTCAGGTCCTCTCTGCGTCTCGAGCGCCGCGCAGAGGCGGCCTCCCCCGCCGCGGCCGCCCCCCTGCGGCATCGCGCCGTCCTGGCGCTGCAGAACGTCGAGCCGATGGCGGCGATCGCCGCCGGCGAGGATCCAACCTGGCAGGCGCTCCAGGCCACCCTGAGCGAGGTTGGAGCCGTGCCGCTGCGCCTGCTCGCCCAGGCGCTCGGGGCGCAGTGCTCCGGGGTGAGCTGACGGGCCAGAAGACAGGTGGCGCCGGCAGCTCGAGCTTCGGTGCGGCCGGTCTGTGCCCGCCGCCTACCGCGGGACGGCGCGGCGGTCAGTGCCCGCCGCGCTCCCACAGCTTGATGCCCCCGAGGATCCCGGCGACGTTGTCGACGATGGTGATCGAGTCGTCGACGTGGTCCGCCATGTGGTGCGAGTTCCCCCCGCCGAGATAGAGCTTGTCGTAGTTCACAAGAGACTCGAAGTTCCCGATCGCCTCGATGACTCGCCGCCGCCACTTCTTCACGCCGATGCGCTGCAGGGCGGCGTCGCCGATCTGCTCGTTGTAGGTCTCCTTCTTGCGGAACGGGTGGTGGGCGAGCTCGATGTGCGGGGCGAGCTTGCCCTCGGCGAAGATCGCCGTCCCGACGCCGGTGCCAAGCGTCACGACCATCTCGAGCCCCTTATCGCTCACCACCGCCCAGCCCTGCAGGTCAGCGTCGTTCGCCACCCGAACCGGGAGCCGCAGCCGCTCGCCGAGGGCGCCGGCGAGGTCGAAGCCCTTCCACTTGGCAACTAGCTCGGGGACGATCGCCGACTCGGGGCCGTGCTCGGTGACGAAGTGGGGGGCGGTGAGCACATGCCCGCGCCGCACCACGCCGGGGAAGCCGGCCGAGGCCCGCTCGGCCGCGGGCAGGGGCATCACCAAGCGGCCGAGCGTCTCCACCATCGCCTCGGGCGGGCAGGGATAGGTCGTGTCGACCCGGACCCGGTCGGCGAGAAGCCTGCCGGAAGCGTCCAGCACGGCGGCCTTGAGCCCGGTGCCGCCGATGTCGATCGCAAGGGTGGCCGGATGCTGCGGCTCGGCGGCAGCTCCCGCTTGCGCCGCTCCGGCCATCGACTGACCGCTAGCCGCCGTGTCGCTCACAGTGCCCTCCTCACGCTGGCGTCGGCCGACTCGTCGGCGACCGAGCCGATGGGCTCGTAGCTGGCCAGGAATTCGAGCAGCGTGCGCACGCCGAAACCGGTGGGCCCCTTGCCGAGCTCAGCAGTGCCGTCCTCCGAGCGGGACGGGCCGGCGATGTCGAGGTGCGCCCAGGGCCGGTCGCCGACGAACTCCTGCAGCACGAGCCCGGCGACGAGAGCGCCGGCGTTGCCCGGCTTGCCGATGTTCTTCATGTCGGCCACCTCCGAGTCGAGATCGCACCGGTAGGTGCTCGGCAGCGGCAGGCGCCAGACAGGCTCCCCGGCGCGGGCTGCCGCCCGCTCGATCTGGCTCGCGAGACGCGAGTCGTTGCCCATGAGGCCGGCGATCCTGCGGCCGAGCGCGACGACGCACGCGCCGGTCAGGGTGGCGACGTCTACGATGGCGTCGGGCTCCTCCTCGGCGGCGAGCGAGAGCCCGTCCGCCAACACGAGGCGACCCTCGGCGTCGGTGTTGAGGACTTCGATCGTCTTCCCGTTGCGGGCCGTGAAGACGTCGCCCGGCTTGGTTGCGCGCCCCCCGGGCATGTTCTCGGTCGTGGGCGCGATCCCGATCACGCGTACCGGGACACCAAAGGCGCCGCAGGCGCCGAGCACCGAGATGACTGCGGCGGCACCGCTCATGTCGGTCTTCATCGCCATCATGCCGGTGCCCGTCTTGAGGCTGAGCCCGCCGGAGTCGAAGGTGATGCCCTTTCCGACGAGAACGACCGTCGGGACCTGGCGCCCGCTCCGGCTCCCTCCCCCGGGCTCGCCTCGCGGCTCGTAGACGAGGCGGATGAGCCTCGGCGGCTCGGCCGAACCCCGGGCGACGGCGAGCAGGCCGCCGAGACGCTCGACGGCTATCTCTTCCTCCCCGAGGACGGTCACCTCCAGGCCGGCCAGCCTCGCCTGTTCGCGGGCCGCCTCGGCGAGCCGCTCGGGGGTGAGGTCGCCGGCGGGCGTGTTGGCGAGGTCGCGGGCCAGGGCGACCGCTTTGGCGCCCGCCGCGGCGAGCTCGAGCCCGCGCCCGACCGGCCCCTCGAAAGACGGCGTCGACACAAAGTGCACGGCCGACAGGCGGACCTCCTCCTCGCCGGCCGAGCGGTAGAGGCTGAAACGGTAGGACGCCCCGCCGATCCCTTCGGCGATCACCTGTGCGGCCCGCTCGGGCGAGAAGCCGTCTCCAGATCCTCCAGATCCGCCAGGGCCGTCAGGGCCTGAGAGGCCCTCGAGCGGGCGGATATCGACGGCGATCGAGTCGCAGCTCGCCGCAGCCCGCGCCATCGTCGCGCCCGCCTGGCGCAGGCGTCCTTCGGTGAGCTCCTCTATGCGCCCGAGACCGACCAAGAGGCGCAACGGCCGCCCGACGTCGAAGCAGTGCTGGCCGACGGCTCCGGTGAAGCCCTGGCGCCGGGCCGACTCCCTGTCGATCGGGGGGTCACCGTCGAGGAAGCCCGGATCCTCGGAGGCGAA
>JBOGHY010000087.1:0-11536 GCA_050742375.1 Acidimicrobiales bacterium
TCTTAGAGGTCCGCTCTAATACGTCGAACGTAACTACACCGGTGTAGTCAGCGTCCCGCGATCACGCAAGAGCTCCCCGAAAGGCAAAGTCGGTGACGAGGGCAGCGCTTCGACTAGACCCGGCTCGCGACGCCTACAGAGCGATCGGGGATGACCCGAGGATCCTCTCGCCCTCGTCACCCGGGAGTCTCCAGTGATGAGGGCTACCCTTGCTGCTCTGGGGAAGTCGTGGCAAACTTGGCCGGACATCGACAGAGGCGGCTGCGCTGTCCGCCGATAGGCGCGAGGAGCACACCTGTGAGGTTGATAGGAGTGGGTTTGCCGCGTACCGGCACGCTCTCGCTGAAGATCGGGCTCGAAGCTATCGGCTTTGCTCCCTGCTACCACATGGTCGAGGTTCTTGGCGACCTCGAGCGCACGGTGCCCTGGATCGAGGCCCTCAAGGGCAACGCGAACTGGGAGCAGATCTTCGCGGGCTACGGGGCTACCGTCGACTGGCCGGGTGCCTTCTTTTGGGAGGAGCTGTTGGATGCCTTCCCCCAGGCCAAGGTCCTGTTGAGCGTGCGAGGTGGGGAGTCCTGGGCAAAGAGCATGGTGGACACCATCTACGGCGTCCTGCAGGGCGACTCGATGATGCATGACCTGTCCTCGGCACGCACACGCGTCGACGAGAGCTGGAACAGCTTCATCGACCTCATAGTTCGTATGTGGCAGGCCTCCGGCCTGCTGATGCGGAACGAGGCAGCCGACCCTGCCGCCCTTGCGGCGGGGATGGAGCGCTACAACGACAAGGTCCGTGGGACCGTGCCGGCCGATCGCCTCCTTGTCTGGAACATCGGCGACGGCTTCGAGCCCCTCTGTGAGTTCCTCGAGGTCCCGCTCCCCGATGCCCCCTTTCCGCACCTCAACGGCTCGCAGATGTTTGCCGACCGGATCATCCAGGGAGCGCTCGAGGTCCTGAACGAGTGGAACGGAAAGTCGAAGCCCGCCACTCAATGAACCTTCGTCTTCGCCGGAGGGACAACCTCGGCGAGGCTGTTCCTCCGCCAGACAAAGAGGTCGGGTCCGCCGGCCGTCTGGCATGGCTGCTGACGGTCTGCTGCGTCGCGCAGTTCATGGTGATCTTGGACCTGAGCATCGTGAACGTGGCGCTGCCGTCCATCCAGCTGAGCCTCGGCTTCTCGGCGATCGACCTGCAGTGGGTGGTCGACGCGTACTCGATCTTGTTCGCCGGCTTTTTGATGCTCGGCGGACGCGCGAGCGACCGCTTCGGCAGCCGCCGTGTGCTCATCACGGCTTTGTTGGTGTTCGCCGCCGCCTCGCTCATCGGCGGCAGCGCGCCAGACCAGATAGTCCTCGTCCTCGCCCGCGGCCTGCAGGGGCTGTCCGGCGCGCTCATGGCGGCCGGATCGCTAGCCGCTATCACCTCGTCTTTCCCACCCGGTCCGGCGCGCCATCGCGCCATCGGGCTGTGGGGGGCGATGAACGGCGCAGGGGGGGCTGCAGGGTCGCTGTTCGGGGGGATCATCACCCAGGAGCTTGGTTGGCGGTGGGTGCTGCTCATCAACCCTCCGATCGGCGTCGCGACGGCGATCGTCGCCTTCGTGGTTGTCGTCGAGCGCAACGGTGCCCGCAGATCCGAGGGGAGCTTCGACCTTGCCGGGGCGCTCTCTCTCACCGGCGGGCTCGTCGTGCTCGTCTATGGGATCGTGAACGCCGGCTATCTCGGCTGGCTGGCTCCCTTGTCGCTCGCACCGATCCTGGTCGGGCTGGCACTGCTCGGGTCCTTCCCGATGATCGAGCTGCGGGCCAAAGCACCCCTCGTCCCCCTGCGGGCCTTTTCCGGCCAGCTCCGCAAGGCAAACATCATCGTGCTCATCTTCAGCGCGGCGCTGTTCCCGATGTGGTACGTGAGCTCGCTCTACCTCCAGCAGGTGCTCGGGCTCTCCCCTCTCGACGCTGGACTTGCCTTCTTGCCCATGGCGCTCGTGATCATGTTCGCGGCCCGCCGCGCCGGGTCGGCAGTGAACCGCTTCGGGGTGCGCCCGGTGCTCGGGGCAGGGCTCTTGTTGATGGCCGGCGGCCTGCTGTTGTTCGCCCGGATCGGCTCGAGCGGGAGCGCCATCGGCTTCGTCATCCTGCCCGGCCTGCTCGTAGCCCTGGGCATCGGCTTCTCGATCGTGCCCTCGACGATCGCCGCCGTGCAGGGCGTGGCCCCCGAAAAGGGCGGCCTCGCCTCGGGCTTCGTGAACACCTCGCGCCAGGTCGGCGGAGCCCTGGGCATCGCCATCCTGATCTCTCTAGCCACGAGCTATACGAGCCATCTGATCGGCGCCAACCGCGCCGTACCAGATGCCCTCACCGACGGCTTTCGCCTCGCCTACCTCATCTGCGCCGGGTTGTGCGCTCTCGCCGGCGTCGCGACCTTCGCATGGTTGCCGAGACCGGTCGCGAATCGGCGCTTCGTAGTGCCGAGCGCGCTCGTCGTCATCCTCGCCTGCTTCGCTGCTGTCGACTTCGCGACAGCAGGTGGGGCGGGGGCGCCGATCGGAACCTACACGACCAAGGGCGCCTACAGCTTTGTGTCCGCGCCGAACCTGCACCCGCCGAAGATCACGACCGACGCACCGACGAGGACCGGCTTGTTGTCGCCCGGCTATATCATGCTCGCCAACTTTTATGATCTGACGACGAAGCCGATGGTCGGCCAGAGCGGCCCCCTGATCCTCGACAACAGCCTTCAGCCCGTTTGGTTCAGGCCCGTGCCGACAAAAATAGTCGCTTCCAATCTGAGCGTGCAGAGCTACAACGGTCATCCGGCACTTGCATGGTGGCAGGGGATCGTGTCCAACACCGGTGCGACAGAGTCCGGTAGTTACACAGTCGTCAACCAGCATTACCAGACGATCGCCACCTTGCACGGTGCCGACAACTGGATCCTTACCTTGCACTCTTTCCAGATCGTCGGCGACGACGCCTGGGTGACGGCAAACCGCAACGTCCCGATGGATCTCACCAAGTACGGGGGCTCAAAGGACGGTGCCCTCACCGACTCAGCCGTCCAGGAGTACGACCTCTCGACCGGCAAGCTTCTCTACAGCTGGGACGCGCTGCAGCACATCCCGCTTTCAGACTCCGAGGCGTCCCCGCCGACGAACAGCTTTCCGTGGGACGCCTACCACGTCAACTCGATCTCCTTGCAGGGCAGCGCTCGCTTCCTCGTGTCGATGCGCAACACCTGGGCCGCTTACGACGTCGACCGGTCAACCGGCCACATTCTCTGGACCCTTGGCGGCAAGCACTCGAGCTTCACCTTAAAAAAGGACGCGCTCTTCCAATGGCAACACGACGTTGTCGCCGACGGCGCCACCAAGGTCACCATGTTCGACGACGACTGCTGTCAGATCACCGGCGCGGGCACCTATCTGGCGGCAGCCGGCCCGAGCCGTGGGCTTGTGCTGAAGCTTGACAGGAACAATCACACGGCGAGCATCTTGCACGAGTACCCGCACGATCCCAACCTCGAGTCCTCTTACATGGGCAGTGTCGAGCTCCTGGCGAACGGGAACGTCTTTGTGGGTTGGGGTGCCGAGCCGTACTTCTCCGAGTACACAGGCTCTGGACGGCTCCTTTTGGACGGTGTCCTCCCGAACCCCGATCTGAGCTACCGGGCGACGCTGCACAACTGGGTTGGGCTCCCGCTCACCGCGCCGAGCGCTGCGCTTCGCCGCAGCGGAGGGGCGGCGACAATCTACGCGAGCTGGAACGGGGCCACCAAGGTCGCTTCCTGGCGCGTGCTGGCCGCAGATGGATCACAGGTGGTCAAGACCGTCAAGCGCTCCGGATTCGAGACGGCGATCACCCTTCATCACGTGAGCGGGGAGAGCCTCAAGGTGCAGGCGCTCGACGTCTCGGGTCATGTTCTCGGTACCTCGCACGAGCTGCACTGAAGCGGCACCAAAGGACAGGACGAGGACAGAGGGGCTACCTAGTCCGGAAGTATCGCTATCTTGTGTGTATAGTGAGCGAAGAGCGGACCGGTTGTGAGCGGTAGTTGCCTCGCTCAGTTCTGGCCCGCCGACCCCCCGCCGGCCAGGTCGAGCACCTCGGGAAGCGCCATGATCGGGACCGGGATCCGCTGACGAAGAGCCAGCGCGATGGCGTCGGACGGGCGGCAATCGATGGTCCGCGATCCCTGCGGCCCCGAGACGACGATCTCGGCGTGGAAGGTGCGCCCGAAATAGCCGGTGATGCGCACCATGTCGAGGTTGAGGCCGAATGCCTCGAGGACGTCGGTCATGAACTCGTGGGTGAGCGGCCTCGGCGTCGCCATCTGGCGGGCGGCATAGCTGATCGCCACTCCCTCGGCTCCGCCGACGGGTATCCGGATCTCCCGGTAGGGCGGATCGGCTTCCTGCAGCACCACCACCGGATGGGTCGCCGGCAGGACGAGAACGACGTCGGTGAAGAGCATGCGGCACATTGGCGTGGGGACGACGAAGGCCTCGGGTTCCTCGCCGCTGCCGGGATAGGTGCCCGGGCCGGTTCCAGCCGCCAACACCCCTTGGGCCGAGTAGATACCCTCGTCGGGCACGGCCTCGTCGGGCACGGCCTCGTCGGGCACGGCCCCGTCGGGCACGGCCTCGTCGGGCACGGCCTCGTCGGGCACGGCCTCGTCGGGCACGGCCTCGTCGCCGACCAGAGCGGCGGCCGTCCGAGCAGTCGTCTCGGCCGTCGGATGGGGCGTCCCGACGTCCGTATTCCCGTCGCCGGTAACGCCGGCGTCGCCGTCGGCCGGACTGCCTGGTGAGACGGCCTCTACGTTTGGCTCGTCCACAGGCACAGCGCCGCTTGCTGGCACGGTACCGGTCTCGAGGAGGACCTCGTCTGCAGGGGCTGCGGAGGCGTCGCCGTCGGACACGAGAGAGCCAGCATCAACGGGTGCGCCGGAGGCACCGGCACCTGTATTTGTCATCGACGGTGCACCGCCGTCGGGGCTGCGCGCGCCGTCGAGGCGGCGATGGCGTAGGAAGCTCGCTTGCCACCGCGGCGCAACTCAACGTTCAGCACGAGGCCGACCGTAGCGAAGAACGCGAACGATGCGGAGCCTCCGTAGCTGATGAACGGCAGCGGTATCCCGGTGATCGGCATGATCCCGACCGTCATGCCGATGTTCTCGAAGACCGAGAAGGCGAGGAAGGCAAGCGCCCCGGCGCAGATCATCCGGCCAAAGCCGTCGCGTGCCGTCTGGGCGGCCCGCAGCATCCGCAACGCCATGAAACCGAAGAGCCCTATCACGACCGCAGATCCAAGGAACCCGAGCTGCTCGCCGACTGCGGAGAAGATGAAGTCGTTCTGCTGGTTTGGGATGTAGGCGAGATTCGTGGCCGGCCCCTTGAACAACCCCGTGCCGGAGAACCGACCGGAGGCGATGGCGATCTTGGCCTGCGTGCCGTCGTAGTTGTACGTCGAAAGCCCCTGGCTCGGATGAAGGAATCCTGTCAGGCGCTGCATCTGGTAGGGCTTGAGCACGTGGGCGTGGAGCGCCAGCACGAAGCCGCCGATCACGACGGCGAAGAGCAGGAGCAGGTAGCGCACGCGGATGCCGGCCGTCACGAGCATCGCCGCCAGCGTCACACCAAGCACGATCGTCGTGCCGAGATCGGGCTGCTTGAACACGAGCGCCATCGGGATCACAGCGAGCAGGAGCAGGCCGATGGTTTCGCGGAGCTCAAGCACTCCCCGCTTGCGGCTGCAGTAGGTCGCCACGGCGATGATGAGTCCGATGGTCGCGAACTCGGATGGTTGCAGCTGCAGCGGCCCGAGCGAGTACCAGCGTACGGAGCCGTACTGGCTCGTGCCCACCACGAAGACACCGAGAAGCGCCAGCAGCACAAGGCCGTAGATCACGTACCCGTAGTGCCTGAGGATGCGGTAGTCGACCGCGGTCACAGCGACCATCACGACGATCCCGATGGCCATCCACAGCAATTGGCGCTTTAGGTAGCTGTGCGGATCCTCCCCTGCGTGCGCCAGCTGGACGCGCGTGGCCGAGTAGACCATCACGACCCCGATCGCTGCCAAGGCCACGGCGCTCGCTGCCAGCGCCACGTCCACCTGGCGCAACAAGGCGAAGGGCGAGAAGCGCTCGCTCCGGTTGGCGGCCGCCACTCCGCGACGGAAGGTCGCCGTAGCCACGATGGGCAAGGATACCGGTCATGGTGAGCCCGCCTTTGTTCGCGGCCGCGTCGTCGACGCCGGGTAGCGGCTATCTCTACGAGCTGCTGAGGACGCTCGGAGCGAGCGCCGGCACCGCCCGACACGTCCAGGACCTGGCCCTCCGGCCGATTACGATCCTTTTGCTCGTCGTCGCCGCCGCGGTGTTGTCGCACCTCGGATCTCTCGTGATCCGCCGCTTCGTCTCCGGCCTGCACCGGCGGGCGTCAAGAAGGCCGGACTCGCGACGCCTCGAGAGCGTCTCGTCCCGCCTGGACATGGTCGGCCGGGCGGCCGCCAACTTGTTCCGGGTCGTCGTGTGGGTGATCGCCCTGCTCGCCGTCCTCGGGGTGCTTGGCATTGACCTCGCCCCGTTCGTCGCGGGGGCCACCGTGATCGGCGCCACCATCGGCTTCGGCGCTCAGAGCCTCGTGAAGGACTTCCTCTCCGGCTTCCTCCTCCTGGCCGAGGACCAGTACCGCATCGGCGACGCCATCGACACGGCGAGCGCCAACGGCGTCGTCGAGGAGATGACGCTTCGCGTCACGCGCCTTCGCGGCGACGACGGGACTACCTGGTACGTACCCAACGGCGACATTCGTACGCTCGGCAACACCTCGCGGCGTTCCGCGTCGTCGAGCCTCGACGTCGTCGTGCCAGTCGGGGCCCCACTCGAGCGAACCTGCCAGGTGATCGCCGAGGCGGCACGCTCTGCGGTAGCGGCTCCATCGGTGCAGTCCTTCTGCACGCGGCCGCCCGAGGTGCTGGGTGTCGAGGCGGCCGACCTCGCGAGCCTCACCATCCGTGTGGCCCTGCACACCCGCCCTGGCCGAGCGGAGCCGGTCGCTCGGGCAGTGCGCGGCAGCGTGATGTCGCGCCTCGTCGCCGAGGAGATCCTCACGCCTGCTGCTCCGGCTTCGGGAGGGTGAGCTCGGGGCGGTCCGGCTCCAGGCCCGCTGCGGTCACCGCTGCCCACATCGCGTCGAGGGGAGGCTCGGCCCCCGTCCAGATGCGCACCTGGTGGGCCGCCTGGTGCACGAGCATGCCGAGCCCGTTGCGGGTCCTGGCACCCCTGGCCGCCGCCGCCTGCAGGAACCAGTTCGTCGCGGGGTGGTAGGACAGATCCACCACGAGCTGGCCCGAGCCGAGCCCGGCGCCATCGACCAGCCGGGCGACCAAAGCACCGGCGCCCTCACCGGCGTCCCGCAGGGTTCCGGCGCCTTCTCCCTCGCCCTCCGGGGGCCCCATCGTCACCGGGGTCGCCTGGACCACCAGGTCGCAGCCGCCGAGGTCCTCCGGCTTTGCCACGCGGGCGATCGCCGGCTCGAGGGCGGCCGCCTGCCAGGCGCGCGAGCGGGTCCGGTTGACGACAACCAGCTCCGCCGCCCCGGCCTCGGCGAGCGCCACCAGGACCGCCCGGGCCGCCCCACCTGCCCCGATCACCCCGCATCGACGGCCGGCCGGGTCAAAGGCCGCCCCCTGCCACAGGTCGTCGATGAGGCCAGCCCCGTCGGTCGAGTCCCCGGCGATCTCGTCGCCCCGGAAGCTGAGGGTATTGGCGGCACCGAGCCTGCGCACGGCTGCCGAGCGGCGGGTTGACAGCGCCGCCGCCTGCTCCTTGTGCGGCATCGTCACCGACAGGCCGTAGAACCCGAGCGACCGCGCCCCGCTGACGGCCTGGGCGAACGAGCGAGCCGGCACCTCGAAGATGAGGTAGCTCCAGTCGAGCCCGAGCCTCTCGTAGGCCGCCCGGTGGAGGGCCGGAGAAAGGGAGTGGCGGACCGGGTAGCCGACGACACCGAGGACGCGTGCATTCGGCGATGGGCTCACGTGGTGCGCTCCTCGCCTCCGGGCGAGCCGGGCGGCTCAGCACAGGCAGCCGGATCGCCCCGGCCGCGCCTGGATTTCAGGTACGCCTCGAGCAGGATCGCCGCTGCTTCTGCGTCGATCGGGGCCAGCCGAGACACGCCGGGCGGCCTGCGGAGGGGACGCTGTCGCAGGCGCCGTCCAGCAGAGCGTGCCGGCACAGAGAGATCTCGCTCCCTGCGGCGGCGGCGCGCTTCGACGGTCGTGAGACGTTCGTCGAACAGCTCGACGGGCACGTCCAGCAGGCTCCGCAACGCCGACACCTCGGCGCGTGCCGCCGCCGTCGCTCTACCCTCGGCGCCGCTCATCGAGACGGGCAGGCCCACCACGACCACGTCGGCACCGAGCTCGGCCACCAGGCCGGCAAGGCGTCGCCGATCGTCGCTCGCGTCGCCGGAGCGATCCAGCACCGAATGAGGAAGGGCAACCACACCCGAAGGGTCGGTCCGTGCGACACCGATGCGCCGTGCACCGAGGTCGACGGCAACCACCCTCATCGGGTGTCAGAGCTCCGGTCTACATGCCGGCGCCTGCACCGCTTGCGCTCCCGCCTCAGCCTTCGGGCTGCCGGTTCGGCCATGAGCGAGCTGTCATGGTTCCCTGGAGCTCACCAGATGGCGCAGCCGCTCGACGGCGGCATCGATCGAGGCAGGGCTTCGGCCCCCGGCCGTCGCCAGCTCGGCCGAGCCGCCTCCTCCGCCGCCGACCAGGCGGCCCGCCTCGGCGGCCAGATGGCGGGCGTCCAGGCCGGCACCGTCCTTCACGGCCACGACCACGGCTGCCCTGCCGTCGCCCGGTGCCCCGACAAGGGCGACGGCGTCCACGCCGGGGCGATCGCGGACCAAAAGTGCCAACTCCCGAAGCGCCAACTGCTCGAGCCCGTCGCGGCGTGCCACCACGCCGTGGTCCACAGACGCGGCGGCAAGCTGTGCGGCGTCGGCGACGAGCTGCCGGCGACGAAGCTCTGCGAGCTCCCGCTCGAGGTCGCGATGGCGATCGAGCAGGCGCCTTAGGGCTCCAGGTAGCTCGGGCGCGCCGGTCCGCAGCAGGTCGGCGGCCGCCAGCAGGGAGCGCTCGGCCAGCCGGAAGCTCGCAAGGGCGCCGGTCCCGGTGAAGCACTCGAGGCGACGTGTGTTGGCACCGATGGAGCCCTCCGAGACGATCGAGAGCGGTCCGATCATCCCCAAGGCGGATACATGGGTGCCGCCGCACAGCTCGAGGGAGCTCGGGCCCGCCTGGACCATGCGCACCCGTTCGCCGTACCTGTCCCCAAAAAAGGCGATGGCGCCGAGCTCTTCTGCTTCGGCGCGGCTCGTCTCGATGGTCAGCACCTCGACGTCAGAGAGAACCTCGTTGTTCACTCGGTCCTCTATCGCCGCCACCTCGGAGGGATCCAGCGGGCCGAAATGGCTGAAGTCGAAACGGAGCCGGTCGCCCGCTACGAGCGAGCCCCGCTGGCGCACGTGGTCGCCGAGCACGCTCCGCAGGGCGGCGTGCAGCAGGTGGGTCCCCGTGTGGTTGCGGCGGATCGCCTGGCGCCGGTCGAGATCGATCTCGGCAACAGCTTCCATGCCGGCTTGGAGCTCCCCCGCCTCCATGTAGCCGAGGTGGCGGAACAGCCCTTCGGCGACGTTGGTCGTGTCGAGGACCCGCATGCGACCGGTGGCCGAGGTGATCGTGCCCGTGTCACCGACCTGGCCGCCGCCCTCGGCGTAGAAGGGACTCTGGTCCAAGAAGACCTCTATGAGCTCTGCTCCAGTTGGGGCTCTGTCCCCGTCGGCGTTCTCGAAGTCCCACCCCGCCGTGCTCGGCAGCACTCCGATCGTCGTCGCCACGCTCGAGGTCTGCTCGTAGCCGAGAAATCTCGTCGCCCCGTGCTCGCCGCGGAGCCGCCTAAAGGACGCCGCCGCTTCCTCAGGGGCAGCTCGCAGGGCCTTGGTCGCTTCGCGGGCGCGGTGGCGCTGGGCGGACATCTCGGCCTCGAATCCGGCCTCGTCGACTTCGACGCCCCGGGCGAGCGCCTCCTCCTTGGTGAGCTCGAAGGGAAAGCCGTAGGTGTCGTGCAACCGGAAGGCCAGCGAGCCGGAGATCTTCGTCGCCTCGCCCGCCAGCTCCCCCGAGAGAAGCGCCGTTCCCTGGCGGAGGGTGTGCAAGAAAGCCTCCTCCTCATGCTGAGCGACCTTGCTGATGCGCTCGACGTCACGACCGAGGTAGGGATAGGCGCCACCCATGGCGGCCGCCACCGCCTCGACGAGCTCAGCCATGATCGGCTCGTCCCGTCCGAGCCGGTGGGAGCGAAGCACGACACGTCGGATCAGGCGGCGCAGGACGTAGCCGCGGCCCTCGTTCGAGGGAAAGACGCCGTCGGCGGCGGCAAAGGTCGCCGCCCGGCTGTGATCGGCGATCACCCGGAGCGAGATGTCGCTCTCCTCGGTGACGCCGAGGCTCGTGCCGGTGAGCTCGCCCACACGCGCCACTATGGGCGCCACCTCGTCGATCGCCTGGACGTCGGGGACGCTCTCGAGCACGGCGAGCAGGCGGTCCAGGCCCGCCCCGGTGTCGATGCACGCCTTCGGCAGCGGCGCCAGGGAACCTTCTGGCCCGCGGTCGTACTGCAGGAAGACGAGGTTCCAGATCTCGGAGTAACGGTCGGAGCCGTCGACCGCCGGGCCGCCCCCCGGCCCGTATGCCTCGCCCCGGTCGAAGAAGATCTCCGAGCTCGGTCCGCACGGTCCAGTCTCTCCCATCTTCCAGAAGTTGTCGTCCCCGAGGCGCTGCAGGCGCTCCGCCGGCAGCGACGTGCTCGCCGGCCAGATCGCGGCCGCCTCGTCGTCGCTGTGGTGAACGGTTGCCCAGAGCCGCTCGGGATCGAAGCCCAGCACCTCCGTCACGAACTCCCAGGCCCACGCGATCGCATCGAGCTTGAAGTAGTCGCCGAAGGAGAAGTTGCCGAGCATCTCGAAGAAGGTGCAATGCCGCGGGGTGGTGCCGACGAGCTCGATGTCGGAGGTTCGAAGGCACGGCTGGATGGTCGTCACCCGGGGGGCGGGGGGCGCCGCGTCGCCGCGGAAGTACGGTTTGAACTGCACCATGCCGGCGATGGTGAAGAGCACCGTCGGGTCGTTCGGCACGAGGCTTGCCGGAGGGAGCGCCACGTGGCCGCGGGCGACGAAGAAGTCGGTGAAGACCTTCCTCAGTTCTGCGGCATCCATCAGCGCCCCCCGTCTCCGACTCTCTCTTGTCCAGCGTGCCCGCCCGCTCCGGCAGGCCCCGTGCCGCTCTCGGGCGGTTCGGCCGCCTCCTCCCGGCGCTCCCGCCAGCGGCGCGCCAGCTGGCCCTCGACGCCGTGCTCGGACGGGACGTAGTAACGGCGAGATCCGAGCTCTTTGGGCAGGTACACCTGGGGCAGCCACCCTCGAGGGTCGTCGTGAGGATACTCGTAGCCGATCCCGCT